>JAEUSG010000523.1 GCA_016788315.1 Fibrobacterota bacterium
TTGAAACGAATATCCCTTTGGTCAGATAATGCTGGCGTACATGTTCGCGGTATTCGGCAGTTTCGGCTATTTGCTCTGCGAATATGTCAGCAGCACCGGCGAGTGCATCTGCTGCTGTTTTTACCCCTTTTTCCTCGTTAATATATTTTGCCGCTTCTACGGTAATGTCAACAGCTGGGTCATTAAGAGCAATAAGCCAGGAGTAAAGCGGTTCGAGCCCTTTGTCGCGAGCGGTGGTTGCGCGTGTCTTTCGTTTCGGCTTAAACGGAAGATAGATATCTTCAAGCTTTGTCTTTTCGAGACAGTTTTCTATGGAAAGTTTAAGTTCAGGTGTGAGCTTTCCCTGCTCTTCAATGGTTTTCAGAATCGTCTCTTTCCTGTCTGAAAGTTCAAGGAAGTAATCGTATCTCTCACGCATATTGCGCAGAACTATTTCGTCAAGGCTTCCGGTCATTTCCTTGCGGTATCTTGCGATGAAGGGGATGGTGGCTCCTTCATCGAAAAGTCTTATCACGTTTGTAACCTGTGTGTCGCTGACGCTGAACTCTTTTTTGAGCAGATTAACTAGTTGTTCTGTCATCCTGTTGTTTTTCTCTTTCGTGATTTTACAAGAATTGTTCCGCACGCAAAACGGTTGAACATTTTGTCTCTCATTATGTCCATCCAATACATGCCGGTTCTGGTTAGTTTTGATGAAAAGTTATGTGTTTTATCTATAGAATATATGCCGGTGACAGGAATCGCATAAGGGTCGAACTCTTTCTGAGAACCGGGTCTGTTTATAGTAAACGCCATTTTATAACCCGAGTCTTTTGCAGAAATCTGTATCCTTTTATCATATCTGCCGAAGGGATATGATAGTGCATGCACGGGCACTCCGAATCTGTCTTCAAGCGCATGACGCGACCCTTCAAGTTCATCACGTAGCTCAATGTCGTTCAGGCTTCGAAGATTGCGGTGTGTTCTGGTATGGGAACCTATAGTAAATCCATCTTTGATAGCAGAACGGATATCATCTTCTGTCATGTGAAAATCTTTTGTAATGCGGACATCCCAGTTATTTTTTCTGCCAATATAATCTGAAATAACAAACAGAGTGGAGGTAAAACCAGCAGATTTAAGAATAGGAAGCGCATGAACGGCTACTGAGACGTAGCTGTCTTCAAAACCAATGAACAGATTCCTGGAATACTTTCCTGGGTTGTTTTGCTTTTCAAGTTCCTGTCGGAGGAAATCATCGGGGGAGATTGTATGAAACTTGTTATCCGAAAGCCATTTAATCTGCTTTTTGAATTCTGTCAGAGGAACCTGTGTTGGGACGAGACCAGATTCAGTGTCAACTGAGTGGTAAACTATGGCTGGTGAGGCTGTTTTATAGCTTTTAGCATAATATTTACGCCACACTGCGTAGATTATTACAGGAACAGATGTAAAAACTGCAAGTATATAGAGCAAGATCATCACCTAAATATAGCATTTAGATGGGTGTCATTTCAGCCAATTAACAGCAGAATTTTCAAGCAGGTCAAATGAGGGAGGTAAAGAGTGAAAATCGGCAAAGATGATCAATGCAAGAGCTGAAAATGACATGGTAAATACGACTATGGAAGACACTTTTGCTTTATACGGTTTAGCAGAAGATAGAAGATAAGCTATGGAAGCACATGCTATAGCCCAACCTGGATATAAATATCGGATATTAATGGAAACTGCTGCGTACCAGATTAAAGATCCGAAAAATATTATCAAATAAAAGATTATGAATAGCGAGGGGAGTGATTTCAGGCGGGAACTTATCAAATCTGGACTGCTGCGGTAAAGGGCAGCAGAAAAAATAAGCAGGGCGGCTGCCAGTAAAAAAAGCGCCTTAAGCCTTCCTCCAAAATGAGCATTAAAGTAAGCTTTGTATCCTCCCAGCATTCTGAAAAACATATAGCCGGTTGAATGCTGTTTGATGTAGTTGACTGCGCCTGGAATTGAATCATGTGATATTGCTGCAAGTAATTTTTTGTGCTCAGTTGTAGGCAGACGATCGCCGGACAGGCCGGAAAACCTTTTCGCTTCGTCCCAGGAATCGGTCCACATGTAATATTTTGAGTTAACATTATAAAAAGGGCTGCCGTGAGTTTTAAGTGAATAAAGCAGCAGAGGAGATGCTGTTGCTAAAAATCCTATCAGAGCAAGTACTGCCTTAGTAAAAAACATCTTGTATTCATGTTTTCGCCTGATGAACTTTACAAAAAGAACTATCGATATAAATGCAAGATATACGAGCAGGGCCATAAATCCTGAGTATTTCGACAGAAAAGCAAATCCGGCTATAATTCCTCCTGCAAATGCATATTTGTTTTCTTTAAATGAGTATGCAAAAAACAATATTGATAAACCATTAATAAGAGTGAACAGCGGATCGGTAACAAGGGTTACCGAAAAGAGAGACAACCCGGCAGGCAGAGCCAGTGATGCGGAGAGCCACATGTGACCGGTAATAGTGAGTCTGTTGTAAAAAAAGAGCGCGATTAGCAGAAAAAAAGCGCAGAATGTAATAAAAGTTACAATTTTAGCCTTTGCAAAACTTTCCTTAGACCAGCTTGCAAAAGGGGTAAGCAGCCAGGCAAAGAGCGGGTGACGATTGGCATCAGTGATAAAGGGCCTTCCCGTTTCCTTAATGTTAATGGCTAGATCCATTACAGCCGATTGATCGGAATGGCGGATATTCCTGTTCGTATTTACAGCTTTTGAGGATGCTGCAGTTAACAAATGTAAAAAGAGAACAAGCCAGATTAGGACGACTGTTATTGGCTTCAGTTGCATTTAAGAAGCTTATCTTTAATTGTTGCTGTTATTTCATCTATAGCTGCGCTTCTTTGTATGGTATCAATATCGCCGAATACCACTTTCAGTTTTGTTGTCCGTGAGTAGAGTTTTGGCATCCCGTTTACCGGCCATACTTTGCCGTGATTAAATAACCTTACCGGAAGAATTTTGGCCTCTGTTGATGCTAAAAGCCGTGCTGCACCTGATTTAAATTGACCCATCTCACCGGTTCTTGTTCGCGTTCCTTCAGGAAAAATCAGCAGATTGTATCCTCGCTTAAGCACCTCTCTTCCTGCATTGAGTGCTGAACGTGGATCTCCAAAACGGTCAAGAGGAATCATGTTTGTGATTTTCAGGATTTCCGATAGGAGAGGTAGGGACATTAATTCTGCCTTGCCTATGACAAATGTCCTTCTTCTTATCTGCCATGGAAGTGCGCTGTATATAATCACCGGATCTATCACGCTTTCGTGGTTGGCATAAATCAGAAGAGGATGATTATCCTTGTTTACAGGGCAGTTTTTAACTTCGAGTTTCCAGGTAATTTCTGCCGTAATTTTAATGATCCCCGGTATATAATGCAGTAGTCTGCTATTTGATTCAGTGACATTGATCGGTGTGAAGACGGTAGTTTCTCCTGAACTGCTGCCTGTTGATGCAGTTAATATTGCCAAATCGCCTGCTGTTTCCACTTTGTCCCATTCTGACGCCTCAATGGCAGAACCTCTTTTTTCCTCGATTCTGGCGAATAACTCCACTTTTTTCATTGAGTCGAGACCGAGATCCTCTTCAAGAAGAGCTGTAGGGTGAATATTGTCGCTCTTGCCTGACAGCTCTTTTATTAATTCGGTGATAACTGCAAACCATTGGCTTTTCATAAGCTCCTCTTCCTGAAGAGTTAATGAGAGCGGTTTGCTTATTGTGTCAATACCTTTCCTAAGTGTTTCGTAGAATGGGATAACTTCGTTTTTTTTGATTTTTTTTGTTGACGTTCTTGGAAGGTGATGGTAGGAAACTGCCCATTCGGAAATCTTCCGGTATGAAGGCCAGCCCTTTGATAATCTGTTGAGCTCTTTTTCAATTATCGTCTCAGAATCTTTGTGTGAATGTCTGCGCCTTACGTTCTGGGAGGGGACAATGACTGCAGCTATTGTTTCACGCCCTTCGTTTTTACGTCCGAATATTGCAATTTCCTCTATAAAAGGGGATTTTATATAGCTGTTTTCCAACTCATCAGGATAAACATTCTTACCCGATTCAAGGACGATTACATCTTTGCTTCTTCCTGTGATGTAAATAAAGCCATCTTTTGAAATGTGTCCGATGTCGCCTGTTTTGAAATACCCCTCTTCGTCAAATACCTCTTTAGTTGCCTCTTCCATCTGGTAGTATCCGCCGAAAACAGTTTGTCCTTTAAACCGTAGTTCGCCATTTCCATCTGTATCCGGTTCTGCCACTTTAACAATGTTTCCCGGCAATACTCTGCCGACGGAACCTATTCTGCAATCAGATACAGGAGAGAGTGTAATCGGTCCAAAAGTTTCTGTTAATCCATAACCTTCGGCGATGTCGAATCCCATTCTTCTGAACGCTTTGAATGTAGCTTTTCTGATTGACGAACCGCCGGATAAAATCACTCTAAGGCGACCGCCGAACTGCTGATGAACCGAAGCAAATAAAGTTCGTCTAAAGGCTATTCCAAGTACAGGTCCAAGAAAAGCAGACATAGCATGAAGAAGTTTGAAAATGAGTGTAACTGCAATTCCCTTTGCTGATACGCCGCGGTTTATATTCTGCAGCAGCAGCTCCAGCATTTGCGGAACAGCCGGAAGCATTGATACTCTGTTCTCTTTAATTGCTTCTAGAAGGAGAGGTCCTTTTGCAACAGGCAGAAATACAGTACAGATGCCGACTGAAAGCGGAGCGGCAAGGCAAGCAACGAAACCGAAAACATGATGAAGCGGTAGAATTGCAACGGCACAATCCTGCTCATTAAGTCGCATCCATCCAGGGCCATGTTGACCGGCAGTAACCATGTTGCGTTGAAGCAGAACAGCACCCTTTGGAGAACCGGTCGTTCCTGACGTGAAAAGTATAGCGGCAGGGTCATCTTCTTCAAAAGTGATATCATTGCATTCCGGTTTGTTTAAGCCGCAATTGATAAATTCCCTGAAACTAGGATCGCTCTCGGTTTCACCTGACGGAAGGATGGTTATATTAATAGTTTTGAACAACTCTTTAAATGACGCCGAACAGAAGACCGCTTTTGGTTCAACGGTTCCTGTGATGATTTCAATCTCACTCATTGGAAGATTTGGATCTATTGGTACAACGGTAGCACCACAGAACAGAATTGCATGATATGCAATAGCCCATTCCGGAGTATTTTCCCCAATGACAATGCAGTTGTCATTTTTTTTCACTCCGATATCTCTAAGTGCTGCCGCAGCTAAATCTATATCAGTAAAAACATCTTTGTAGGACCATCTTTTCCATTCGCCGGATCGTTTAACGGCAAAACAGGGCCTGTCGGAATATTTAAGAGCTGCCTCTCTAAGCCTGTATGTGTAAACAGCTGTGGATTTTTCCATTGAAGATAAGATAGTTTTTGGCTATTGAAAGGATAAATGAATGAAACAAAAAATTCCACTTGAGATACTTAAAAAGCAGGGACTTGTTCTGCCGCAGGAAATTGAAGGGGTGAAAACTTTTTATCAGGAAATTAAAGCAAAAGAGGTTGTTGAGGTTAGTCTCGCTCAGGATACTGCCAATATATACATAGTGCTGTCTGGTAATGGCAGAATTTCTGCCGGCGATAAGGATACCGAGATTAACGGCATGGCAATTTATATACCGAAAAAAGCTGACAAAATAAGCATAAGTGCAGCTTCTGACTTAGAAGTGCTGCAAATTGTCTGGCAGCTTACAAAGGAAGAGTCTGCATCTATAAATCAGGAGTCATTTCCATACTATCTTCGATATAACGATGCCAAGACTTACAAAGAAGCCATAAAGAGCCCAAAAACAATCAATAGAACTCTTGTTCATGAGGATCTAATTCCACGCTTCTGCATGGGTTCGGTTGAAACAGAGGGGCCGGATGCTGTCGGTGCCCACAGTCATCCAATGCTAGAGCAGCACTTTTTCGGTCTTAATAATAATTACTGCTATGTAAAGGCCGACGAGGCGGAGATTCTTTTTCCGGAACGGGCATTGCTTCACATACCGCTTGGTTCAGAACACAGCGTACGTGTAGAGGATGGCAAAAAACTCCATTATATCTGGATCGATTATTTCCGCGATGCGGCAGGGGTTGAGTGGATAAAAAAGATGCATAAGAGTGACGAATGAAAAAGCCCGAATTGGTAGCTCCTGCAGGAACTTTTGAAAACCTGCTGACCGCTGTTGAATGCGGCGCTGATGCAGTTTATTTGGGGCCAAGGGCCTTTTCCCTCCGTGCCGGCTCTGAAAATTTCGATGTACCATCAATTGGCAAAGCAGCTGATGTTCTTCATGCTGCCGGTAGAAAGCTGTATCTGACTTTAAATTCAATCATTCTCGAAAAAGATTTGAATGATGCAAAAGAGTTCATAAAAACTCTTAAGCCTGATGAAGTTGATGGTGTAATAATTTCAGATCCTGCTCTTATCGCACCATTAAAAGATGCAGGGCTAACTGTCCACATATCAACTCAGGTCTCTGTAATGAATGCCGGTTCGGCTGCTTTCTGGGGAAAACAGGGGATAAAGAGGATCGTTCTTGCACGTGAACTTTCTTTACCGGAGATTGGATCAATTGTAAAGAACAACAGTGAGATGGAATTTGAGGTTTTCGCACACGGTGCAATGTGTATGTCCGTTTCTGGACGCTGTCTGCTTAGTGATTATCTTGTAGGGCGGGCTGGAAATAGAGGCGAGTGCGCTCAGCCTTGCAGATGGGATTTTTCATTAACTGGCAAAAACGATAAAATGGAGATTGTTGAGGAAAATGGTAAGACCATGCTCTTTAATTCCCGGGATCTGAATACTATCTCTATAATCGGTAATATACTCGACACTGGTGTCAGTGCTATTAAGATCGAAGGCAGGAACAAGGGCGTTCATTATATTGCTGTGGCAGTCAAAACCTACAGAGAAGCAATTGATCTATGGTCAGAGAAACGTGACAAATATCAGGTAAAACAGGAATGGATTGATGACCTGAACGGTTTGAGTAATAGAGGTTATACGACCGGCTTTTACAAAGAGCTTGCCTATGGTCAAGGCAGACAATATTATACTGAAAAATTTCCAGGAGTCAGAGTGCTCGGAATTGTACGGGAAGTTATTGCTGGAGGTTGGGCTGTAGTTGATATTAAGAATGATTTTATGGCTGATGCCAATGTGTCAATATTCTCTCCTGAAAAGGGTGAGTCCTCAAAAGCGGCGCAGATTATTGAGATGAACAGCATAGATGGGAAAAAAGAGGAACGGGTCGCTGCAAACAGGGTCGTTTTAATGAAATTTTCTGTTCGTGTTTCTGCCGGTAATTTGGTAAGAGAAGCTAAAAGTTGATTGAATTTTTAATCATCACCTGCACATAATCGCCTGGATTGAGTGCGTTTTCTCTCATGTAAATAAACTTCAGGCTTATTTCGTTCCATCTTGCAAGTCTGATTGATGATTCTGCAGAAATAATGGTTCGCTGTAAAGCAAGATTACTGAACCGTATTTTGCTCTTGTCCTGAAACCGGTAGCTTGAACCGGACTCTGCTGTTGAGTCCGGAATCATTGGATTCATATCTGTAACTGCAGATCCTGATCCGCTTCCCTTCCATACCATTTCAGCACCAAGTGAATAACTGATATTTACATTTGGACGACCAGATGCCTTAAACAGGAGACTTCTTGAGTTTGGTCCAAGAGGATTTCCAAGCAGCCTGCCGTAATGAACAGGGTAATTAAAAATTTCTTTTTTGTAGAAACGAGCATTGTTGGTAACTGTATCCATATACCATATAGTGTCATAATGCGCACGTGCTGAGCTTGTATAAACCCAAGGTTCTACCTGAGAATATTCCAGAACAGCTGTTGAGAGGTATTTAGGACATGGGCTTTTATTCATCCTTATACCGGCAAGAATAGACCATTTATTGGAAACATCACTGTCGTTAAACACTCCTGCAAGGTTTCGCATGTCATCCATTAGAAACTCTGTGTAGAATGAAAAGTAGCTTCCGTCATAAGCAGCATCAAATCCCATTAGTCTATTGTCAAGGTCTCCTGTGAAATGTTCTGCGAAGTAAAATGGCAAAACTGGGATAAAATAGTATGGATCGAGTGTACGGTTGATTGTGATAACCTGATCGTTAAAACCGAGTGTAATTCCTTTGCCAGGCCGCCAGGAAATGTGTTTTGCATACATATACCGCACGTCATCGTGTGAGTCAGCTGTGATGCGTCCAGTGACAAACTGGAAATCGACAGGGCCTATATTCTTTGTTGCCCGCATATGGATAAATGGGACAGCATTTCCCGATAGCATCAGGTTAAGTTTGTCAGAGCGCCCCCACTTGACAATATCACGACCAAGTTTAAAATCTGCAACGCTTGTATGAATATTTGCATAACCGATAAAATCCTCGTCACCCCACAGGTGGCCCGGGACATCCTGTTTTTCAAAGATGTTTGAGAGCATAATTCCCCGTTGAGGATCATTAGTTTTCTTCCAGGATTCAAGAGAAGCATAGTGGGTGTTTATTCCCCCCTTGAAGTATAGCGAGAGTCTGCCGACGCTACCCTCTGCCGCGAGTCCGGTGTGTATAAGAGAACGAAACTCTTTGTTGCTTCCAGTTGAATCGAGCCTAATATTTCCAGTGTCACTACCAGGAACTGCTGTGACAATGCCTAGTGTATTAAAATGGCTATCTTGAACAGCAGCAGAAAGTATAACCTGCGGATAAACTGTGAACGTATCACTGTTTTTTGAAAATGTAAATGAGGCGAGAGGTTTAAACAGCTTAAGATATTCCTCTGCAAGAAAACGCCAGGGAGAAGTGGAGTCTGAAACCGCTTTTTCGAGCAGAATGGTTATGTTCTTTTTTGAGCATGGTCGAAGCCAGGGGTCAAATCCATAGTTTTCACCGCTCTTAATGAACAACGGCAAGTCATTATAGATTCTGTTATCAATTGGAATATCGATATCGGCGCTTAAAGAGATTGCTGATACGATTAGAATCAGTAGATAAAAGAGGCGTTTTTGAATCATTTTAGAAATATAAGAAATAAAAAGTCAAAAACAGGCAAATGAAAGTCATTTCTGTAGATAGCACAAGACGGCATGGTGTGCTATCTTTATAACAACAGGAGGAATCAAATGACAAAGATATCTAATCGTGAAAAACTTATTTCTGCACTAAAATGCGAAAAGAATGGGTTTGTTCCGATCTCGCCGCTTGGTATGAACCGGTTTGAGTGGACAAATAATTTTCCTTCATATAAAAAGGTTATAGCTGCCGTCACAGAGTATGGTACACCCATTGTAAAAATACCATTCGACTCAGCCCATTTTCTTGCTGATACAAATGTAACACAGCCCAAAACAGAGGTAAAAACCGAGGGTGATGTTGATACAATAAAAATGACTCTTCAGACACCAAAAGGTGAGCTCTACTCTTTATCTAAGAGAAATCGAAAAGTTGCCGGCGGTTCTGCCGCTTTAAAATTCCTTATTGAGAATGATTCTGATATTGAAAAGATGATGTCTCTGTATAGCTGTAAAACTGCGCTGCCGGATCTTACTAGCGGTTTAGCAAAAATGAAAGAGGTTGGAGATGAAGGTTTAACCTGTTTTAATGGAATAAAATCACCCTTTGCTGTTGTTGCCGATTATTTCAAATATGAATTCTTTCTCGAATGGGCGTTTTCAAATCCTGAAATGCTGCGTGAGATTGTCGAACTTTATTTCAAACGAAACCAGGAGTTAATTACCTATCTCATTGACAGCGGAGCAGGCCCAGTTTTCCGCTGGTACAATATTGAAGGCTACACAACGCCTATGATGCCACCGTCGTTTGCAGATGAATTTATAGTTCCTTACGATACAAAACTGATGAAAATGGTTAAGGATGCTGGTGGATTTATTGATAATCACTGTCACGGGCAATTAAAAGATCAGGCTAGGAATTTTGTAAAGATGGGGGTCGACTGCATCAACTGTGTTGAGCCGCCGCCGGCTAATGATATAAACTTAAGAGATCTTCGCAAAGCAACAGATGGTAAAATCTGCTTTTGGGGATATATCCAATGGGATGACATGGAGCGTAAAACAACTGAAGAAATCAGAGCTCTCACTCGCGAGGCAATAGATATGAGCGGTGGATATGGATTTATACTTTCGCAGGCGGCTTCTGCATATGCTTCTGAAATATCGGAGAAATTTTCAGAGAACATGCTCGCAATGATTGATGAGGGGCGTAGGTTTAACGCCCTCTGATACAGCGAATATAGTTCAGCGGTGACTTGCCGGTATATTCTTTAAACTGCCGGGAGTAGTGCGACTGATTCTCAAAGCCGAACATTGATGAAACCTGCAGAATCGTCAAATCTGAATTTACCAGAACTGTTTTGGATCTTTCTATCTTGAGTCTTCGGATGAACTCCATTGGACTCTCTCCTGTGGTGGAGTGAAATAATCTGGTGAAGTAGCTCTCGTCCAGGCAGGCGCACTTGGCTAAATCCTTCAGAATGATTTTCCTGTTCAGGTTCGAATAGATATAATCAATAACTTTAATTATAGATTTATGGACGGGATCACATTCATTGTTTTTATCTGCAGGTGTTTCAGAAAGTTCCTTTTTTATATGTTCAATAAGCATGATCAGTTTTGCGGATAATCTGCTTGTCTTGTATTGAGTTCCGGATCTGAATAATTCAACAATCTCCTTAGTTGTTTTTGCTGCCGCGCTTTTGTGTTTAAGAGTTCCACTACTCGGCAATCCAAGTTCTTGAAGAACTTTTGCGTGACCATCCCAATCAAAGATGGTGAAATTGATTACGAAAAAAGAGAATGGCTTTTGGGGGGTCGCAGTAATTTCAATGGAATCTCCTTTAGATAGAAGAGCAATTCTTCCAGGTGTCATTTTATGACAGATATTATTAATTAAAAATTCTGCTTCGCCAGAGGCAATCAGCAGTATACCGTTTGCGGCTGATGTGTTGTTGTATCGGTACGCACGTCCAGCTTCTCTGAAGTTTGCCCAGAGAACTCTGCCGCCAATCAGCGTTGCAGATTTATCGTGCATCGTGACACCTTACAGACCCATTAGGCTTGTTATTACCCAGTATGTAAATGCGGCCACTGTAGCGGTTATAGGTATGGTAATAAGCCATGCCCAGACAATTTTACGTGCAGAGACCCACTTTACTGAAGCTGCATGCTGAACTGCTCCAACTCCCATAATTGAACCTGTTATGACATGAGTTGTTGAAACGGGAATGCCGAAATGTGCAGTTCCAAGTAACACAGCGGCAGCAGCTGTTCCTGAGCAGAAGCCTTCCATCTCGCGGATCTTTGTAATATTGGTGCCCATCGTTTTCACAATGCGCCAGCCGCCGAATACAGTTCCTAGCGAAATTGCACAATATGCTGCCAAAATAACCCATTTTGGGATTTCAAATGATGACTGTATGCCGGAGGTATATAGTGCTAATGCGATGATTCCCATTGTTTTCTGAGCGTCGTTTGTGCCATGTCCTATGCTTGAAAACACTCCAGTAACAAGTTGTAAACCCTTAAAGACAGGTCGCGATTTCGCAGGATGTGCTCTTCGAAAGAGCCGGATAGTCATGGTTGTTATTGCTGAAGCACCAAGCAATCCAAGCATTGGAGCAATGAAAATGAACGAGAATATTTTTGCTACTCCTGCCCAATGTACCACGGAAGGACCTGCATGAACAATGCTTGCACCAATCAGTCCGCCAATGAGTGCATGACTACTACTGGTTGGCAATCCTAAAAGCCATGTAGCAATATTCCATAAAATAGCACCAACGAGGGTTGCCATAATTACTTCAAGGTTTCCAGTCGCGCCTGGTTCTATCTGAACAACACCCTTGCCTATCATCTTTGCAACTGCAACGCCGAACACAAAGTAGCCAATGAAATTGGCCAAACCGGCCATAACAACTGCCTGAAATGGGGTCAGCGTTTTAGATACAACAATTGTAGCAATTGAATTAGCAGCATCATGAAAGCCATTAAGAAAATCAAAAATAAGTGCAAAGATCACAATTGTAAAGACGAAAGGGTGTTGATAAAGGATTTGAATTATTTCGTGCATTTGCTACTTACCCCTGTTTAACTTTAACGCCGCGAATCAGCTTGCCGACATAGTCGACACAGTCAACAATGTTTTCAAGGTGTTCATAGACCTCTTTAAATTTCAATACTTCAATTGGATCGTGTGTGCCATCGAAAAGGTCGGCGATAGACCAGTGAAAAAGATGGTCGGCAGTATTTTCAAGAGAATGGAGCTTCTGCACATGTTTCATGATGTCGCCTTTGTCGGCAAGAGCCTTCATGAGATATGAGAGCTCTATTGATATCTCGACAATAACATCTGCAAATTTAAGGACGTTTGGAGTGAATTTATGAATTCTGTAAATTTCAAACTTCTGCGAAAGACTGTTAAGAATGTCAAGCGCTTTGTCGATGTTTATGGCAATTGTGTGTATGTCTTCGCGATCTATGGGCGTGATGAAAGTTTTGTGCAGTTCATCGATAATTTTATGTTCAACAGTATCACCTTTGAATTCAATTTCTTTGATTTTAGTAATCTGCTTTTTGAATTCTTCATCATTAAGATTTTCGACGTTGTTGACGAACTCTTTGAAGAGCTTTGTACCTTCAATTAGCACATCAACCTGCTCACTCATGTATGCATAAAATTTTGTTTCTCGCGGAAGAAGAATGTCGAGAATATTGAATTTCATTTAGAATACTCCCTGAGGAAGGTTTAGTACAAAAACTGAAGCCCGATAAAATAATTATTCTGATGTGCTGTGTGTTAACTTTAGAATTTGAATTAGGCAGGATTATTTATTCTGTATTTATCGTATATTATAAGCCTGAATGAAAACCACAACACTCAACGAACGCATTAAGCCACCCAAATTGGTATCACCCGAAACAGTTAAAGCAATTATGGAGGCATTTTCTCTGCCTCTGATTACTGCTAAAATCCTGGTCGGGAGAGGATGGGATACTGTGGAGTCGGCCTCAACCTTCCTAAAACCTGAACTTGCAAAGCTGAACAGCCCATTCATGTTCACTGATATGGCAAAAGCAGTAGATCGAATACTTGCTGCTTCAGCATCTCAGGAAAAAGTCTGCATACATGGTGATTATGATGTTGACGGAATAACGGCTACAGCTCTGTTAACCCGTTTCTTAAGGAAGATCGGCATTTCTGCATCAACATATGTACCGCATAGACTTAATGAGGGATACGGGTTATCGGAAGACGGCATACGAAAAATAGCTGATCAGGGTGCACGGCTGCTCATAACTGTCGACTGCGGTATTACATCCATTAAAGAGGCCGCTCTTGCAAAATCGCTTGGTATGGATGTAATTATAACTGACCATCATCTTCCATTGGCTGAACTGCCGGAAGTTTGCGCTATTCTGAACCCCAAAGTTGATTCATTATATCCGGACAGGGATCTTGCAGGAGTGGGGGTTGCATTGAAACTAGCACAGGCATTGGCAGTAAAGGCGGGTTTGTCCGAGACTGAAGCACTTCAGTTTGCCGACCTTGCCGCAATAGGCACAGCGGCTGATATCGCGCCGCTAATTAACGAAAACAGATCGATAACCCGCCTTGGGATTGATTCTTTAAAAAGAAGTCCCATTGAAGGGATCAAGGCGCTTCTCAGAGCAGCCGGCCTTTATGATAAGCAAATTGACACTACGCGTATACTTTTTCAGATTGCACCTCTTATAAATGCAATGGGTAGAATGGGCGATCCTGCACGATGCGTGGAATTTTTCCTTACTGATGATCCTGCAAAAGCAGGACGGCTTGCTGATGAACTGCAGAAGAATAATACAGATCGCAGATCGGTAGATCAATCGATGACTGAAGAGTGCTTCAGGATGGTTGACGCAACATTCAGCCCCAAATCAACGGCATTCATTACCCTCTTTAATCCAGGCTGGCATGCCGGTGTTCTTGGGATTGTAGCGAGCAGGGTAATGGAAAAATACTGCAGGCCTACACTTGTCTTTACTGAAGTAGACGGTATGGCGAGAGGGTCTGCCAGAAGTATTCCGGGATTGAATCTGTTTGATGCCATCGCTGACAGTGCCGATTTGCTGGATCATTATGGCGGTCATGCATTTGCGGCAGGTGTAACAATGAAACGGGACAATCTGAAGGAGTTTTCAGAAAGACTAAACAGATATGCTTCGCGTCAGTTGACGGAAAAAGATTTTGTCAGAACACACGAAACAGATGTTGAAGCAGATACACTCGATCAGCTTGATTTTACATTGTATAAGTCGCTGCTGGAGTTTGAACCCCACGGCGCTGGTAACCAGCGACCAGTCTTTTTCTGTAGAGGCGGAGAGACAGTTGGTAGACCAAGAATTGTCGGTAATGGTCACCTGAAATTCAATGTTCGCAAGGGCAGTAAAGTTTATGATGCAATTGCCTTCAGGCAGGGAGATAAAATGGCCATTGTAGAAGGTTCACGTGATTTGACACTGGCATTTACACTAGAAGAAAACACTTGGATGGGAAATACAACCCTCCAATTAAATGTACGAGGTATTGAATGAGTAAGAAAATGTGGCATGGAAGGTTCGAGAAGGGGAATGATCCTCTGATGGAGAAATTCAATCGCTCTCTTGGTGTCGATTCGGTTATGGCCGAAGAGGACATTAAGGGCAGCATTGCCTGGTCAAAGGCTATTGAGAAAGCTGGAATTCTAAAGAAGAATGAAGGTGATAAACTGCGCAAAGCACTGAATGAGCTTCTTCGAAAAAGTAAAGAACTTAAGTTTCTTGATTCAGATGAAGATATTCATATGGCTATTGAGCGCCTTCTTACTGAGAAACTTGGTATAATTGGAAAAAAGATACATACGGGACGCTCACGAAATGATCAAGTTGCTCTTGATACCCGTATGTATATGAAAAAGCTCTGCGGGCAGGTTCAGGACTCTTTGCTTTCCCTTCTTAAAACCGTTCTTGCAGTTGCTGAAAAGGAAAAAGAAGTCATAATGCCTGCATTTACCCATCTGCAGGCTGCTCAGCCCGTATCTATGGGCCACTATTTCATGAGCTGGTTCTATATGATAGAGCGGGATATTTCCCGCTTTGCCGATTGTGCAAAAAGATTTGACATCATGCCACTTGCGTCAGGAGCACTTGCAGGATCAGGTTATAAAATTGACAGGGAGCTTCTTAGACGGGAACTCGGATTTGCTGCTGTATCTGACAACAGCATGGATGCCGTTGCAGACAGGGATTACCTAATCGAATTTCTTTCGGCTGCCTCTATAGCCTCAATGCATCTTTCACGATTTGCTGAAGATATGATAATTTTCTGTTCGCCTGGGTATCGTTATTTTGAGCTCTCCGATGCCTATTCAACAGGCAGCAGTATAATGCCTAATAAAAAGAATCCCGATTCCATGGAACTCATTCGCGGAAAAACAGGTCGAATTTTCGGTGCGCTGACCACGCTGCTTACTGTCACCAAGGGGCTTCCGTTAACCTATAATAAGGATTTACAGGAAGACAAGGCTCCGGTTTTCGATGCAGCAGAAACTCTTAAATCACTTGCGCAGATTTTTGATGGTGTGCTTGCAACAATGAAAGTTAACCGCGATAAGATTGCTGCGTCGCTCCCGTCAGATATGCTTGCTACAGATCTTGCGGATATCCTGGTTGAGAATGGTCTCCCATTCAGAGATGCGCATGAAGTTGTCGGCAGAATCGTTCTAGATTGCAATAAAAGCGGGAGAGAGTTGACATCACTAACAGCTTCCGAACTTTCAGCATACTCAAAAGCGATGCCGAAGAATGTCAAATTGACCTTTAAGGGCGCTCTGCTCAGACGTAATTTGTATGGCGGAACAGGACCTGATTCTGTTGCAGCTCAAATAAAAAAAGGAAAGAAGCTGATAGCTGAATGGGCAAAGTAATTTTTCTTTTAATTTTTTGCATTCTGTTTCTAGCCGATGTACAAGGTGCCAACATCGTCTGTTATCAGGATTTTACACAGTCTGCAAAATTTTTGGCAAACTGGGATTTAAAAAGGGATATTCCTAAATACCTTTCAGACAAAACCGCTGCACCGCTTCAAGCTATCTCAATAGACTCGTCTGCCGTAATGGCTGGAAGTTCCGGTGGATACAGGATTACCGGCGACATAACAAAGTTTGTTATAAAAAAATGGCTTGCCGGCGATGGTCAGCTTGGAGGATTCAAAAGCTATTTAGGAGAGGTGGCATTACGTCTTTATATTTATAAGGGGATGAATGGTCCACTCTTCCGGACAGAGGATGTAACCGCCTCTTTCAAGGACAATAATTCAGCAGTAAATATCGTCCGCATTTCTAAGGATGAACAGCTGTTTGACAGTCTGAATATTGTCTCTTTCGGTTCGCCTACATTTGAACGGACTGTTGCCGGAGCTGTAATGAGAGAACTGTCTCAAAAAGTAAATACGCTGCTGCTATCGCTGCCGGAACAGAATGCATCAACAGTAGTTAAAACAGTTGTAAGAATTGCAAAAGTAGTAGACATCCAGGGCGAGGATATATTCGTTAATACAGGCATTGATGATAAAACTGTTCCGGGCGAGATTTTTACAGTTTTTGTTCCAGGTGATACAGTGTTCGATCCGGATACAAAAGAGATTTTAGGCGTTTCTGAAAAAGTTGTCGGTAAAATAAAGATAGCTGAGGTTAAGGCTTCACGTTTTTCAAGAGCACAGGTTGTCGAGAAGAATGCTGATATTAAACTTTTTAATCTTGTAAAGGTAGAGCGATAATGGCTGCAATTCCTGAGTTTGCCGGAAATGATTATCTGGGGCTGGCATCACATCCTGCAATGCCTGATGCGCTTGCTGAAGGAGCAAGAAAATACAGCTTCAGTTATAAAAGTTCACGATCGGGCCTTGGCTGGACCTCATTACATGAAGAGTATGAGAGAAGAACAGAATCCTTTACCAGTTTTACTTCATCTTGTATTCTGCATACGACATATTTGGGGGGCGCGGTTTATTTCGCAGCGATTGCTTCATTAGGTGTTACGGATGTAGTCTGTGACGCTATGGCTCATTCCAATCTTCAGATGGGAATGAGGGCTGCCGGTTTAAAGTCTCATACATACAAACATCTAGATACGGCTGATTTAGTTCAAGTGATGCAGAATCTAAAACCAGGTGGAAAAATTTGCATTGCAACAGACTCCGTTTTCGGTATCAGCGGCGAAATAGCTCCATTACCGGCTATTTTTGAGACTGCTAAGAAATATAATGCTGAACTACTTATTGACGATGCACACGGATTTGGCGTGTTTGGTAAAACCGGTCGTGGCATAGTTGAACACTTCTCAATCCCCAAAGAAGATAGGCTTACCGTTCTTTACACAATGACCAAAGCCATGGGGTGCGACGGAGGCTTTCTTTGCGGCCGTGAAGAATTAATTAAAATTTGCCGCGCTTCTGCAATAATAAATGGCGGTGCAATTCCATCTCCGCCGGTCGCGAACGCCTGTCTTAAAATGTTGAATATTTTTGACAGTGAGTCGTGGCGCAGAGCTAAACTTTTTGAGAACAGAGATAAAATGCTGTCTATACTTGATAGATTGAGTCTGCCTGTAGTAGAAAGAGCGGGATCAATTCTCTGTATTGCTTTCAAGGATGCAGATGAAGCGAAAAAAGTCTCACTGAAATTGCTCGAAAGCGGTATTAGAGTGCCATACTTTAAATACGCCTCAGAACCACGCGATAATCTGCTGCGAATAGCTGCAAGAGCCGTTTATTCCGACTCGGATTTGGCATTGTTGAGAACAGCGCTTTCAAGCTGCTTCTGACGAAAACTAGATGGATAGTGGCCCGTTTTCTGTTTGAACAATTTGCTGAAATGAAATTCATCGTAGAAATTGAACTGTTCTGCAACCTCCTTAAAAGAAACAAAAGGGGAGTTTGCTATTATTGATGCTGCACGGTTGATTTTCAAATTCAGCTGAAATTGCTTTATAGATAAACCGGTCTTTGACTTAAACATGGATGTCAGATTTCTTCTGCTCACCTGTATTTTGTCAGCAAGTTCGTCTATTTCAAAATTTTTATGAGGCGCCTGTTCAATGATGCTGATAACATAATCGACAGAACCGGCTCTCCTCTTTTCTGTACTGCCGCCTGTTTTTGCAAGGGAAATGAGTAATTCTTCAAGTTTTATGCGGGCAAGAATGCGGTTCTCTTTTATTGACGACCAGTGAAGGTGAATAACCTCTTCAAATAAGCGCCTTATGTTTTCATCATTTCCGCATTTTGTATGTGTGGCTACTGCAATTCCATCATTGGAGGTTGAAATCGGTTTGGCAGAATAATGATCCTGCTCTTCCGGATAAAAGTGTATGTATCTTGTTTTTGTTCCGCTTTCACAAACTCTTTTTCCAAAATGCCTTCTACCGCTATAGAGGAATATAACGTCTCCTTTTTCTAGTAGATAAGGGGTATCACCCTCCCAGATTTCCCAGTTTCCGTCTACTATGTAAACTATGTCGTGAACATTGAGGATTCTGTCGGGGTGTTCTACGCCGGTTTTGTAATGCCCGTAGTCTGCAGCCTGAATCCGGGGTGTTTTATGAAGTGTTAGATTTATAAAACTCATCTTTTTGCCCGCTTTTACATGTTTTTCAACATAATCTCCATTTCTTTTTTAATATAATAGCCCTATCTTTAAAGTGCAATACAGGGAAAATATCATAGTAAAAGGAGTGGATATGAAAAAAAGAAAGAAATTAAATGTCGTACTCGCCGGAATGCGTTTTGGTGCCTGCTTTATACCCATTTATCAGAATCATCCAGATGTCGGTATCGTTGCGGTTTGTGATACTGATAAAAAGGCACTCAAAGAATGCGGTAAAAGATTCGGGATATCAGAGCTTTTCACAAATCTGAAAGATACTTTAAATGATGAACGGTTTGATGCTGTTCATCTGGTTACACCTATTCCAAATCATGCTGAACAGACAATTGCGGTTCTGAACAGCGGCAAACATTGCGCCTGTACAGTTCCTATGGCCACTTCGATTAAAGATATCAAGGCAATTATATCTGCACAGAAAAAGGCAAAAAAGAATTATATGATGATGGAAACAGCCGTTTACACAAGGCATATGTTTCACGCCAGAGAAATGGTAAAAAGAGGTGAGATTGGAAAGATTCAGTTTTTACGTGGAGCACATTATCAGGATATGGAAAACTGGCCTTCGTATTGGCAGGGTCTGCCGCCTATGTGGTATGCAACGCATGCAGTTTCGCCTCTTCTTGCGCTTGCAGAGAGCCGTGCAACAGAGGTTCACTGCTATGGTTCCGGAAGTATGCGGAAGGAGCTGCAGAAGCAATACGGAAATCCATTTCCGGTTGAGACCGCGATATTTAAACTTGAAAAGAGCGGTGCTGCAGCAGAGGTGACAAGATCCCTTTTTCAGATGGCAAGGGCGTATACCGAGAGCTTCAATGTTTACGGAACAAGAGCAGGGTTTGAATGGGAACAGCTGGAAAAAGATGAAGACCCTGTGGTTTATAAGCTCGCAGAGAGTCTGAAAACGGCAGAAAGCCGCGGATTGCCGATTTCCTGTAAAAGAGTTTCTCTCCGGGATCGTCA
>JAEUSG010000544.1 GCA_016788315.1 Fibrobacterota bacterium
TATCTCCCGGAGTAAATGTGAAACCATTTATCTTTGCAAGACTCTTCCAGGGTGTAGCGCTGTTCTGAGCCTGTAAAGTGGTGTATGAATCGTCTCCGGAACTTGCTACATAGTATGTAGCGGGATATAGAACAGTGTAAAGTATGGTGAGACAAAGAAGGAATAATTTCATTTGATTAATACCATCCTTCTGGTTATACTTGCCGATTTTCCATTATCTCTTTTAACGTCAAGCTTGCAGAGGTATGTCCCACTGTTTAAGTTTGTTGCATTCCAAACGACAGAATAAACTCCTGCCATTTTTTTGCCAGACTCCAAAAGTGAGACCTTGCGTCCAGCTGCATTGTAAATTGTAAGGAGAACTTCTGCATTAACCGGTAATTGGTAGCTGATTGTTGTTTTAGGATTAAATGGCTCTGGAGAATTGAACAGGTTCAAAAAAGCAACTTCTGTTTTAATTTTTTCGAGTTCTGTTCCACCAGTTCCTGAAAATTTGACTACTCTAATATTATCGTTCGCACGATTGACCCAAATCAACGCATTTAATTCTGGAAAGTATTTAACTTTATTTTCGAGATTTGTGCAAACGCTAACAGGCCAGGATCCATTAAGTACAGCTGTATCAAGAGTCCATGTTGCTGTATCAATCCAAGCCCATTTCATTCCAACAGTTGTATTAACATTACAAAGCCATTTTCCCTTCGACGAAACAAAAGTCATTCCCTGACCATCCCACCAGTTACCAGTGAATGTAACTGTGGATAAAGTGGAGCCATACTTAATGGCATGAGAAGTTTTGACTTTTGTTGTCAGGTTCGTAACAACCATTGAAGCAGGTCTTCCATGGAGATTGGCAGGATAATCATCGTAGGCAAGAGTATAAAGCGTGTTTCCAATTTGTTCCTGCGCTGTATAAAACACCTGATACCCACCGACAGGATAACCGCCCTCCCAGCGCCACCCGGTTCCGCCTGCAACTACCGACCATGTTTGGGAACCTGCATAATTCTGCGTTGCACAAACGTAATAACGCCCTTCGGTTGCATTCCACCATCCCTGCATATTTTCACCAGTATAACCTTTTTCACCGCTGTAACCCACCTGATTACCAAAAGGGAATTTCGGTAGAGACCATTTATTTGTAGCAAAATCATATTCCCAGTACCGACGGCATCCCATAAGAATTTTTCCGCTGTCGCCAAGAGTCGGTACAAAAACTTGAGAGCCGTATGTATGGCGGGCAGTAGGGGTTCTTAAAGAACCGGCGATATTATTTGTATCAACAAATTCGTCGTTGTAGACTCCTTCCGGATTATCGGGATGGTTGACATAGTAAGCTGAAGATGGTGTAAAGTTTGTGTAGGAGGCATTGTAAGAGGCGGGCCACCAACTGTTGTCTTGAGGAAGCCTCTGTATTTTCCACCCCATTTTGCCTAGATTGAATTCATAGATCCCATCGTTTGAGCCTCCGTCGTGACCACCTGCTACTGCAAGCCAACCTCGTTCATAACCGACTCTGTTGTCCCACGCCATGCCGTTCCAATCGTCAGTGACGGCGTTCCAGCCCTCATTGCCTCGATCGCGCCAGTTGGGCTGTAATCTTTTCACTACCGAGTCAAGAGCATCAAGTCGCGTTTGAGCAATTTCAATCCACTTATTCTCTGGTACAAGATTCCATGAGATTAAATTTACAGCACCATTATTATCCCGTCCTGGCGTCCACACATCACCGGTTAGTGAACCTGCACTTGTACCTGAACCCCAAGAAGCAAATAGAGAAATTGTTGCAACCAAAACTACGAATGCTGATTTCATGAGATTTTCCTTATCTTAATTATTTGATCAAAACTGCCTGTTTATTGATAACCATTTTTCCGGCAGTTAGTTTTACTATATATGATCCGGAAGGTAAAGATTCACCATGGCTGTTTCTGCCGTCCCAGATAATATTTCCTCTGGAGTTTTTCAAAGCAAATGTTTTTACAAGAGTTCCATTGTGTGTAAAAATAGAGATAAAACCTTTTTGTGTCCCTTTTGGAATAGAGAAAGAAAGTGATGTTGAAGGATTGAAGGGAGATGGGTTTACTGTAAGCGATAAATCATCGATGGTTTTATTGCCTTCTGAAGCAGTCGAACATCCGTAGTTAATGTTATCAACAAGACCACCATCTTCAGCTATTTCATTTATATCAATACCCTCTTTTGATATGATAATAAGATAGCACCAATAGCCTTTAAATTTTAAAGTAAGACCGCTAGTTCCTGTAACTGTAATGGTATCGATTTCAATACCAGCTTCATTTGTTTTACTATCCCATTTCATAAGAGTGTCGGTACCATATACAAGCCAATTGTTTCCACCATAATAGGGTGCAATATCACCCATACCTGTTTTAATGATGTAGTCGCCCGCAGGGACATTAATTTTAAAATTGGTACCTGAATATGAAATCATTCTTGTCTGAAGGAGGAAGTTTGAACCGGCAGTAATTCTGTTATTATCGTCCGGATAACTTACCCATCCATAACCTACACCTGCATTATATAAAGAAAAATAACTTTGTGCAGCCCATCCCAGAGGAATAGGTAGAGAGGGATTTTGAAAGTTTATCCGTTTTATATATGTTGGATTAGGCATAATTGTTACAACACATGTATCTGCTTTGCCCCCCTGATTTACAATAATGTTTACAGGACCACCCTCTGAAACTCCATTAACTAATCCTTCATTTACAATAGCAATCGCACTATTACTGGTTGTCCAATTGGCAGCAGTGTCAATAGGCCATGTAATGTTTTGGGTATTAACGTGAGCGTAAACAGTTCCTTTAAGAAGTAAAGAGTCACGGACATTTAGAAGTTTAACGGAACTTAGTTCAAGACGAATGGAATCGATAGTTGCGGAAGTTGGCAATACGGCTATATTGACAGTATCGCTAAGAGTTGTCTGACGTGTAATTTTCTTTGCAACAATCCTTGCCGTTCCTACCCGTTTTCCGTAAACCTTTCCCTCTTGACTGATAGTTGCTATGGCAGTATCAAGTGAAGAGAAAAAACAGCCCCAGGTTACAGTGTCTGTTATTCCATCTGCAAAAGTTGCAGTGTATGTCAAAGGAATCGTTTGATACTGTTCAACGCTAAATGCTGCAGCATGAGCATCGAGTGATGTCATAGCGAATGTATCCTGATGTAGTGGAATTTTCAATTTGAAAAAGTGTACGTTGTTATTAATATTCGCTGCAGCCATGAAAGCACCTATAGAAGGTACGTAGCGAAACCTGTTGTAAATACCTTGATTGGTTGTTCCAAGTTGATGAGTTGCGTAGTAGGTATCCCAAACTTTTGTTACAGGATCAAGAACAAACACCGTGTCTGAATTTTCATACCAGGATACATATCTATCATTAATTCTATCGTAGTCAATTGCTCTCACACAATTATCAGCACACCAGTTGTTAAGAGCATTTCCCGCACGGATTGTAGTCCATGATGATCCTGTAAAACCATTTGCGATATCCCAGGCTACAAGCTGGTTGTTATTCTTGTTCTCTATTATCAGTCGCCGTTTGGTATCCAGACATCCTACTGCACTTGAACCGTCATCCTGATTAATACGGGTCCATGTATTAGCTTCGTAATCGTACTTAAACCAGCCGGGCAATGATGCACCGCCATCACTGAACCCATGATAGTAAACCATTTTAGAAACAGAGTCATATATACTTAAATCACCAATTGACCTTTTGGGTATTGTTCCTATGTTTGAAACAGGGTATCTGTGCTCCCAACGCTTTGTAGCCGGATCAAAAATCCAGGTTATACTGTCCGGTTTAAATGCTGAATCTTTATATGTGCGGACGTATCCACGGCTAACCATAAAGAATTTTTCTGCATGCTGAATGTAACATGTTCCTGAGTATGTGTGACGCGCTTGCGGAGTTGTATCGTTGCTCGCGGTATCAATCAACACCTCTGACTGATCACCTGTACAGCCATATCCTGGGTATAGTACAGTGGGATTTGTTAGTCGGGTCCATTTACAGGAATCAACAGCAAACATATACATCTCATTACCATAATAACCGCAATGACCGCCGCCTGTTGCAAACATTCTTCCCTTCTGATAATCAAATGCTGCGCCGGCCCAATCTGCGAAAACAGCACTCGGACCTTCATTTCCCCATGTGTAGGGGAATTGACCATTTGTAGGAGCTACATCAGCAAGCTTTGTATTTGGGGCAGCTACCCATTGATTATTAACTAATGTCGGCACTGCGGCCCAAAGCTGAACTGCAAAAAACAATGCAATGACTTTTACTTTATTCATTTGTAACTCCTTATCATTTCATGAATGAATTTTTTATTTAGCTAAATAGATCCTTTTTGCATATTTTCGGTCTTCAATATTACATGATGCAATATAAACACCTGCAGGCATTTTGGTCGCATTCCATTGAAACACATTGGTTTTAGATGAAAGTTTTGCGACCGGGGCTCCAGTGACATTATAAATGACTATATGATCCAATTTCCTTGCACCAGCAATATTTATGTTTACAATGGGGTTAAATGGCATTGGATAAGCTGTGATTGTAGCCAAACTGGTTTTTGTATTAGTAAGTTCACCTTCTGTAGAACCACCACTTGCATTCCAGCCTGAAGGTGGTTTAAAGAGCCAGGCATTTTGATTAATTGCAACAATGGCAACAAAGCAATTCGCTTCCGGAATATAGGCAAATTTGTCCCACTGCCCAGCTTGTGACTGACCAAGGGGTCCTGTTGATGAAACAAACTCCGTTACAACACCGGTTTTTAGATTAACGCGACATACATTACGGCTGAATTGACCATTATACAAAACTGCTGAGTTAGAGTCAGGAAAAGCAATACCTGCAGCTTCATCAAGTAAATTACCTTGAGTCCATGATGGAAGGAGTGCTACCTGGGAACGGGTACTAAGACAGTAAAGGGCTGGTAAATTATTTGTTGTTCTTGTAAAACCATAGTACTTACTTGAATAAGGATTCCGCCAGCCGAAACGGGCGTCATTATTCATAAGTGTGTCTCCTGTAAATAAAACAGCATCTCTCGTCGAATGTCTATATTTGAAAGGGGTACCGGACCAATCCATAAAAGCAATATCACCATTTTCCAGCTCAACCATTTTCTCTACTCCAAAACCTGTTGCCTTATGATTTGCACTGCGTAATTCCTCCATTCCTATTGGCCTGAATGCCTCCCGCGGTGTTGACGCATTGAGATCGATTTCCCACATGATACCAGCCATTTTGTTGTCGTCAACACAATACCACTGATTACTTCCACCCATCAGATACTTATCGTTAGCTGCGCAATATTTAAAGCTGTTGTACTGATGCGTTGCACCTGGGCCCCACACAGGTGAAACACGTTCCCAGAAATAATCGGGATCGCTCCATGTACCAGCTGCAGAATTCCATCCACCCCATGCATATGGAGGTTTCCATGCTAATGCACCGCCGGGATTACCATAAGGAGCTGTTGCTACCTGTTCACCCCTGTTCAGTGCGGCTCCAGCGGCAAAAGGGATGTGGAGCATTGAAACAGCAGGCGGATCAGTAAATCGGATTTTCAGAAATTGATTTGACCAGGCAGCATAGTGGCCGCCAACAGCACCGATCAGAAATGAACGTCCATTAAATGCTGCTGATCCCCAAATGTTAAGAATGTTATCTGCACCGCTATTTCCTGTTAAAGCATTTCCTTTGCTGATGTTGTTACGCATCCAAATCCTGAGACTGTTACCAAATGCTGATGAATTCATAACATAATCGATGCGCGTATTAGGAATTTCTGCCCAGCCACCTGAATCGGGAAGAGCTGCAACTATCTTTTTTAATGTGTCAAAGCTTCCAGCCCCGTTTGTTCCATAATCCCAGTTGCCATTTCCCGCTATCCACGTTGGTTCTGGCCCCACTACAACATTAAATTTATTGCTGATCCAGGCGGGGTTTAACGAAATAAGCCTGAATGCTCCCCACGCCCAAGGTTCCTGTTTAGCGGTACCATCATACCGAAAATATTTACCATCGAATGAAATATTTGAAGGTAGATTCACAGAATCAGACAATCCTGTGCTACTGACGGCTCGGAGAGTAATGGTCGTAGTTCCGGCTGCATAGCCTGGGACAAATTTTGTTATATCTACAGAATCAGCTTTGTTCTCATTAAAGAAAACAGGCCAAACAAAATCTGTTGTGACATCAGGCAGTACATAGACTGCGAGTAATAAGAGAGATAAAAGAATTTTCATGGAAACACACCTTCCTAAGTTATTTTATTAAAGTAAATCTTTTTGTAAACTGTATATTTTTGTCAGAAAAGGAAACGATATAGTTTCCCGATGCCAAATCACGTGTTGAAACGACAGTTTGATAGACTGCACCGCATTTTTCCATATTAATTTTTGCAACCAGCCTTCCTGTAGCGCTGTAGATGTTAACAGGAATATTTTGGCGCATGCTTTTCATTTTAAGGACAAGTCTTGTAGCAGGATTCGCAGGGTTCGGATAAGCTGTAAAACCGATATCACTCGATTCCATATTTGATATCTTTGAGTTTTCTACACTAATAATGCTTCTCTCAGGCCACGGTACGAGTGCAAATGTAACATCGTCAATAAATGTGGAGCTTGGAATTTTACCATTTAGAAACTTATAGGCAGTATCTGCTTTCTCTACGTTTGCACGAGTATATGTAGACAGAGCCGCCCTTGCTACGGCAGAATAACATTGTCCACATTGAAGATATGCAAGTTGGCAGGATGGACTGCCCATCCCTACATATACCTCTCCCCATGTTTTAAATGGTCGATAAACTTGCACCCCGCTGCTATCAACTATTGAGGACGTTGCCAGTTTGTATTCGGTACCGCAATTTGGATTAAAGCCATTGTCTCCTCTAAATCGTCCACTTACTCCTTTTAATAAAAAATCACGCAGGGGTTCTGCAGTTGTAAAACCAAAATTAGCAAGTTGATTGATAGAAATCAGCATAAAATCATGCTCAAATGGTGCAACACATGTTGTTGTTCCCGGTGCACAATAATTGGCGCCGGAAAATTCCTGCCATTTCCAAACACCAAGTTCATTATCAGGTCTTACACCCAAAAGTCTCTCTGTATGATATGATAAATTGTATTGAACAATTGAATCGTAATAAACCTTTTCGAAATGGTCATCCGGAGCTAATGCGGCAACCTCTGCCATTGTTCGTATAACCCATGCAAACCCACGTACACCATCAGATTGTTCAGCTATAAGACCCTTTTCATATTTTCGATAGGCCTGATTATACTTAAGTAAATTCCATGAACACCAATAATACATTTCTTCCAAATAATAATAATCACCACTTAACAGATATGGTATATAAGCGAGATCGGGTTGATGTTGTCCATCTGGTCTAAACGGAGAAGTACATGCTCCTGTAGCAGCTGGTAACTTGTCCTTCGCATCAGACCATTGTGCAGCAGCAGCCATTAACGTTACTGTTGGATATTGCCAAATGCTTATTGTTCGTACGGAATCTGATTCTCTCAGATGTATAGAAAAACTACCAGACAAATCACCATGGCCAAGGCAAATAGTCCTCATTCGATCATCCATTGACAAAAGATATTCTGCCGTCCAGCGTGGAAGAGGGCCTATTTCATCTCTAGCTCCTGTTGTACCGAAATCAGCCATCACCAAACCATTTCCCATGATGCCTTTGTTACTGTTATTCCAAGCTGTTGTGCGTGAAGCAATCCTGCTTTCTGTTTGGATAAGAGAAGTATCATAACCAGGTACAAGGCCGGTTGAAATAAGGTAAGGAAGAGGATAATTTACAGAAAATTCATTAGGTGTTGTTCCCCATGTGTAAATTTTACGCCATCTGGTCATATAGAACTGCTTAACGCTATCCTGACGAAATACTTCCTGGGAAGAATTATTTCCCACACTAAGAGCTACATCATAAACAACGTCTTGTTTATGCTGTTTTTTCACATTCTCAATTTCAAATGATACTCTGGCATTTGTGACGCCTTGATAGAAGCGGACAGCCATTTGAACAAAGACATCTTCGGTTGAAATTCCATCAACTGTTTTAGGTTTGCCACGGAGAACGAATTCCGTGGCAAGAGAACCCTTCATCCAGTATGTAAATTTGCCTGCTGATAATAAATCACGGGCGGAGACGGTGAAAATGGAGTCACGAATTGTAAAAGAGGCCTTTGCATTAAAATCTGTTGCAAGAACAGCCGAGACAGAGATGGGAATGGTATCTGTATTTACGCCGCTACTGAATGATAGAGTTCTTGTTAAACCTGCTGAAGTAACAGGAGGAACAAAGGTAACCAGCGCATGCTTAATGCTGCCATCTTTCCATCTGGTCTTAATGTCAATTTGGGACGGAACAGCTGATCCATCAATTAACGTTTGCAGATTTCCAGGAGATGCCCCCTCGATAAAAACTGAAGAAATAGTAACTGGTTTACCCCCTGTTTCTCCTAAAGTGGCTTTCAGTCTGATCTCCGGCAAAGAGCCAAATAGAACAAGAGTGGTGCAGAGTACAATTAGCATGCGCTGTTTCATTGTTTCTCCTTTATCGGCTAAATACAAGTGCTTTGCTTATTTTTTTATCTCCTGCTGTTAATTGCATAATGTAAGTACCTGAAGAAAGCCTGTTACCGGTCTCATCGCATCCGTCCCACATAACTTTCTTCTGTCCGGCGCTGATGTTAAAATGTTTTGCAAGTTTTCCATCTAGTGTATAAATCCTTAAACCTGCAATGCCTGCATTTTCTATAGAGAAAGAAATCGTTGTCGCTGGGTTAAATGGATTTGGTTTGGCTGTTAAAGAAAGAGCCCCGCTGGAAATTATCCCTTTTTTATCTGTTATCGATGTATTGGCCGTACCAACTTTACATACCCAGATATTCTTATTATGATCATTTACAAAAACAAGCATTTTTTCTTTATCCCAATAGCGGAGCCTGTTATAAACGAGAGTATTGCTGATGGAAATAAGGTTTGAGTTTGCTATACTCTTCTTATATGCCGGAACATCAAATGATTCACCAGGGTATAATGAATTTGGTGTCATTGCAGCAAGGTCAACAACGGTACACTCAAGCTTCTTGGTTGGATCAAATGCCCATACCTGATCACGATCTGATAAATATACAAAGGCATTCCCTTCACTCTGCGTTGAAACAAATGGCGAACCGGTCACTCGTAAGGATCTTTTCTCCTGTGTACTCATATTGTATAGACCCCAGAAGTCTGTTGCTTTATTAGATGCTCCAATGAGCCATCTTCCACGAGATAAAACGGAGAGACCTGCCCAGGTTACACCGCAGTTTGCAGCACCCCACTCATATCGATTCATTCTAGGACTATCTTTGAACGTGTTGTTTGCAGGATTATATACAAGAGCGCCGCGATAATACATATAATTAGAAACCCAGCAATCTGAACCGCAGCCACCTGTCCATATCTCACCAGAAGAATCATCAACAGCAGTCCATGTAAGTTCCATATGAACTTTACCATCAGGATAAGATGCATAACCACCGCTATCTAATGAAACCCATCCTGAACCGTCAAGTTTGGCGCGGGTAAATGAACGAACTACTGATTGTACTTCCTGTCTCGCCGGATTATAAATAAAGCCGTTGTACTGGTGCCTTGACGTAGGACGACCATCGGGAAGCACATCATAATTTGGATTTTTGCTGCGCAGGGATTCACGGCCTAATTTATTGTTAGCATTGAAATAATCTGCAGCAGCCTGCGTACCATGTATAAGCCCGCCGGGAAATAACACCTGTCCTCCCCGTCTCACACCCTCAGGTCCCACAGCTTCACACCATGACCAGACAGTCTCTGAGTTCCAGAGCTTCACCGCAAAACCGGTAGAGCTTTTTGCGTAAGGATAAACATAAAAACTGCCGGCTGCCGAAGGATTTGCTGTATCAACATTTGGTGCATATGAGTTGCCGCCAAGAGAACCGTTAATGTACATTCTTGCCTCTTCGAGCGTAATATCAACACCGGGCTTAGATGGCCATGCACAAACTTCCCATCCCATTTTATAGAAGTCAACGCTGTATATTCCATTATCTCCACCCCCGGAGTGGCCTCCGCCGGATAGGTAACTCTTGCCTTTAACTGGATCAAAGGCCATTCCGCTGTAAATAAACATCGATGCAGTGGATCCGACAGGCTTATACCCGCCGCTAATAAGAAGAGGCTCTATCTGCTCGCTTGCTTTTGTGTTAGCCACTTCAATCCATGTATCAACTGGTAGCAACGCTACACTTGCTGCTGTTACAATGCCATTTGCATCGCGTCCAGGAGTCCAAAGGCTCCCATTAAGTGAACCTGCAGGGCCTTCTTTTGCCCACTCTGCCGCAAACAGATTACCTGCTGCAGATATCAGCAGCAATAAAACGATTAACTTCGAATGTGGTTTCATTTCTACAATCTCCTTTTTTGATATTACTTCATTGTAAATAGTTTAAGAGTATGAGAGCTGCCCGCACTGGTTTCAAGCCGGCACAGATATATTTTTGAAGCTGACGCAGTAAAATTAATTTTTCTTCTTCCTGTTATATTCTTCACTGTGTTAACTGTTTTTCCGTTGATATCTGTTATTAAGAGTTTACCTGTCTGTCCACTTGGTATTATGCATTCAATAGTTGAAGCAGGATTACATGGATTCGGACTCGCAGAAATTGATGGTGAGTTTTTTATACCGCTGTTTTTCTCCGATTCATTTGCTGTTCCATACTTGTAAATGAGCATCGGATATGCACCTGTAGTTATAAACACTGCTATTCCATATTCTGGAATTGAACCTCCGATAATTGCATTTGATACATCAAGTTTTGTTACAATATTTTTCACGGGTTCTGACTGAAATGGTATTTGTTCCCATGTATCTGTAATAATATCGTATGAATGAAAGGCTCCCTGCGTTAACACCAGATATTTACCCGATGCAGAATCACATATAATTTCAGATGCAATAACACTTAATTCTGGGAATGGAGCATTCTTCAGCTGTGTTAAAACCAGATTGGTATCCAGCTTCCATATTCTGTTGTCGCTGCCTCCGCCAAGGAGCATACAGCGGTGTTTCGGGTTGTATTCTGCAAATGCATGATAACTTGAAGGATAAATGTATTTTGGTGCAGACCATCGCAATGAGTCAATATGCATAAAACTGATCTGACCCACAAACCTGTCTAAATTCACCATATATTTTGCTGCCGGAAAATACTGCATTACACAGGCATAATTATTGAACACACCTGTAGTTCTAACCGTATCCCACTTTTTATCAGCGCATTTATATTTGAAAATAAAGTCTGGCCCAACATAGGTCATCCTCCAGAATTCATTTCTTTCCGGTACAATAGTTCCGCAATCATAATTATGACCTACACGGTTGTTGTCATCTGCCGGTTCGCGCGGTGTAACCTCATTATACCAATTGTTTGTGCTGTCATCATAAACAAGAAATTTTGATATTGAGCCATGAGCTGATCCAATGAAGTATAGTCTTTTAGAGACAGAGCCCCAAACAATATTGTCTGCATACGATAGACTGCTTGCCATTTTCGGACCACCCATAATCATTCCGTTGGATAGATTGGATGTAAAGTTTCTCCATGTATTGGGAGACATCCCTTTTGCAGCTTCAGACAATGGGGACGGTGTGGCAAAAACTGTAAGTAATAATAGAACGCAGCAAGCTTTCATCATATACTCACCTCCTGAAATGAAGAAATGTTTCAATTGTCGTTCCCTCACCGGAACAAATAGATTCCAGCGTAGCCTGACACGATGCTCCATCCAAATCAAAAGAGAGCTCCATCCCTTTTGCAAGAAGAGGAACTATCTCTTCAGACATAAGCTTGAATGATAGTACTGTGTTTATTTTAGCCACCTCATCCGGTAATCCGGTAAATGATGCGTAGGTGTTCAAATTTACATTCGAATTACATTTAAAATGGATTTTAATAATCTTTTGTTTCATACCAAAGTATCAAAGCAATCTTTAGACCATGCATAACAACCATAATTATCAATGTGTTATAAAAATATACCTCTCAGTAGTGTTTACTATTGATGTTTAGGTAACATGTTACTTATAATAAAAGTAATGAATGAAATTATATCTGGACTCTCTTCACTAATCAATTCTGCAGTCATATTATTGAATGATAACGGAACCGTAGAGTCTATTATCAACAAGGAAAAAGTTCAGCCCTCATCACTTATCGGATTGATTGAAAATGATAACAATGTCTTTTCGCTCTTTGATCTGCCAAATGCTTCAACCCTTACCGAGGCCATTAAGACAAGGCATGGTTTTTACATTAAAGAAAACCCGCACTATTATGAGCTGTTGCACGATTTTATTATCAATCTGCCGATGATCACATTAAAGGTCATCCCTGCTGAAAATGGTAAGTTTATCGGACTTGTCCAGAGTGTTGACGTTTTACCAGTACTTCCCTTTGCTGATTCATTTCTTGCTTTTTATGCGGACAAATCGACAGGAACCATTATCGGCCTCAATCGGCAGTTTGCCTCTCTTTTCGGAATACCACTCGAAAACGCAAAGAGCCTCTTAGATAAACCTATTAGCGATTATTTAGATCCTTCACCTTTCGATCTGAAAAGGCAATATTCAAAAAGAGCATCGGATATGAGTTTTCATTTCGAACCCCGATATCAGATAGCTGACGAAGAAATAATTTCGCTTATGGGAATCTCTGACACAACAAACAAAAATCTGAGAATGCCGATTACGCTTGAAAACAACAATAACGACAACAGTATACTCACTATCCCTGTAAACATAAATTCGGGAACTGATGATTTCAGAGTCACCATTGACATAACCGTTCAAAACAAAAGTGCACCTCTATTTCTTTGGGGATATGAAGAACACAAATTATTTCATCCAGATAATATGTATATGGCTGGACCTGACGGCTCTCTGGAAAGGCCAATAATTAAGAAAAAGGGATTTACTCTTGAACAGGGTGAAAAATGGCAAACTTTACCTGATGGAATATGGCGTTTTGAAAAGCGCGGAAAACTTCTTTCGCTTAATTGCAGTAGTATATCAGAAGTAAGTTTTCATGATTTTCAACTTTCTCAAGCAGAACATTCTTTTATTTCATTATCATTGAGATCTGGTTCTTCGGTAAAAGTCAATAAAATCACATTTGAAATATTCCCGACTATTGATGAGTCCTCTCAGCCCGGTGAAGACTTACAGATAAGACTAAAATCACCGACTCCGAGAAATGCCATTATCAGCCATCTTCCCAACCATTCGATGGGGGCAAAATGGCCCTTCTGCATGGGTTTTGTTTTAACAGATGTAACAACAATTGAAACAAGGGCTGAAAAATTTAAAAGTCAATATTTGAAGGCTCGTGTTTTAGGTGAAGAGCTTACAGAAATGCTCGCCGGCAAACTGGAATCTTCATCCACATTTATCGGCGAAAGCCCGCAGATTAAGGCATTGAAGGAAAAAATTGATCTGATTGCCTCCTCAAAAGCGCCTGTCATGATTGAAGGAGAAACCGGCTGCGGCAAAGAGGTTTTAGCCCGTGCCATTCACGAAAAGAGCTCGCGTGCCGATCAGGTATTTGTAAAAATTGACTGTTCGGTATTTTCCAACGAACTGCTCGAAAGTGAACTTTTCGGCCACGAAAAAGGGGCCTTCACAGGAGCACTCCAAAAAAAAATCGGCCGATTCGAACAGGCTCATAAAGGCACTCTCTTTCTGGATGAGATTGCCAACCTCTCTATGTCTGTTCAGGCGAAATTATTAGGTGTTCTGCAGGATCATGTAATTCACAGAGTCGGCGGAACATCTCCTATTGCACTTGACATTAGAATTATAGCTGCTACAAATATACCTTTGTCCGACCTTCTCGCAACCGGCAAATTCAGGGAAGATCTTTATTACCGAATCAGCACAGTCACTCTTTTTCTGCCTTCACTATCTGAAAGAATTGAGGATATACCGCTTCTCTGCTCCCATTTTCTTGAACAGCTTGGTGCATCAAAAAGGGGAATAAATGGACTAACCGGCAATGCTTACAGCAAACTTTACAGCCATAATTGGCCAGGCAATATCAGGGAACTTCGTAATGTTCTTCATCGTGCAATTCTTTTCTGTACAGATGATCGTATTGATGCTCACGATATCCAGTTTGATTTGCTGAATGAAAAGGGTATCACAGCACCCATGAAGAAAAAGAGAGCTGCTTTAACAAAGGCCAGGCTTATAGAAGCTCTGCAGATGTGTAAAGGCAATGTCAGATCTGCTGCAAAAATGGTTAAGGTTTCAAGGAAAACCTGTTATGAAGCTTTTGTAAAGTTTAACATTTCGCCCGACGCCTACAGAAAATCTTCATTGTGAATCTCTCTTAAATTAATCATAAAAAATTTCAGGAGTCCAAAGAAGCAATCGTTCCAAGAGAATTAAACATCCTTAGTAGATTTTGCAGTTCTAGCATTAGTAAACTTATATTTAAATCCCAATTAAAGGAGTCTTTCATGATTAGCAGATCAATTTCAGTTTTTAGTTTACTATTTCTAATAACATTTGCCAGCCCCCTTTTCTCGTCGCCGGACACACTTCTTGCCCACTTTCCATTAAGAGTCGATGCTAGTGAAATAACCGGTAAAACAACACCTATGGTTCTTACAAACACCCCTTTTACAGACAGCAGCCTATACTTAAACGGAATCTATTATGGAGACGGTTATTCTGTTGCCTACACCCCATTGTTTCCTGCTAAAATTTTTAAAGCTTTCACAGTCAAAGTTAAATTCAAAGTTGACACACTTCCATCCAGTTCTATTCGAAATGAGTCTCCTGTGCTTATGGGCGGAGCTGCTTGGCGTTGGATGGGAGCGATTATACGTTCCGACTCCACTTTGGCGATACGCTACAATAACAGTTATACAAAAACCAGCAAGACCCGCTATGCATTTCACACCTGGCAGGAAATCACAATGACCTATGACAGCTTAAGCTCTTTAGGAATACTTTATCTTAACCAAAACCCTGTCTGTTCAGTCAGTTTTGTAATTAATTATGGTTCTGCAATTGAAGCAAGTTTTCTTACTTCTAATTATTCTAACGGAACAGCATTTAAAGGTTATCTGCGAGATCTGAAAATTTATTCCGGAATTAATGCACCTACTACAGATAATGAAAAGAAAACAAATATAACAGCTGCAAAATCTCCCTATATTATCAACTACCCAAACCCTTTCATTTCTTTTACACAAATTCAGTATTCCGTACCGTTTGCCGGCAATGTAAAGATATCGCTTTACGCCCCATCCGGCCAAGAGATCGGAATACTTTTTGAGAAATTTTCAACACCGGGAAACTATAACATAAGCTGGAATCCGCATAACATTGCAAATGGCGTATATCTATGCAAAATGCAATTGTTATATAAGGCGATTAATGGTGATATAAAAGAATTATTATTATCACGGAAGATGATGCTCAGCAACTGAACGCAAAAACATACTTCGACTTATCGCCTTATCTTAGAAACTATCTCTGGAGTCGACTTAACAAGCGCGGCTGCCGCAGCCTCGTAGGCCTTAAGAGCTGCACGATCGTAATCGAGCTGAATACCCTTAAGGTTTTTCAATCCTGTCTTATAAAGCTCTTCGCCTGTCTCGGGATTTGTTATAGAGAGGTTAAGGTCTACAAAAGCAACATAGAGATCCTGCAACGTACTTCCCTTGCGTGCTTTCGCACTAATCGAAACTAGGCAATCCGGTTTTTCTTTTGCCGCAATAAAGCTTATGTTGCTGTCAGCCAGCGCTTTCTTTATTGCAGGTTCGATGTACTTAACATCTAATGCTTTGTCAAACAGCATCTCATTGGATTCAAGCGCAACGGTAAGCGCACTCACGCTGATCTGAACTGATGTTTTTGGAACCACTAAGTTTTTGCAAACCCATTTATACAAAACTGATGCAGTATCAAAAACTGAACGGCTTAAATCCACAACTGCACCTATCGTCTGCATCTTTTCCGCGCTGGATATCTTTGTCACAGCAGTTCGTGCAACGCCTGAAGTATCGCACTCCACAAAAGCTGTTACATCTCCCTTACCTTTTTGGAAAGCAATGAAAACTGGTATTCGGCTGACCGGTTTTGCCGGTTGGGTTTTTCCATCAGAATAGGTCGCAGCAAATGCCACCTGCTCCTTTAAAGGGAGGCCTACTTTACCATTTAAGAGAGGCTTTACAGGAATAAGCGTAATCTTATTCAACAGCTTCTGAAAACTACCAACTATGTCATTCATGAGGAATACTGAATCGCCGTTATTGAAAACCTTTAGCGGCTCACCTATTACATCCTGTAGTGAGTTCAAAGCCTGTAAATAGCTGTGATATGCTCCAGCATAATCGCCGGTTACTTCGAGGCTGCGGGATTCGTTCAGGAGTGAAAGGGCCTGTGAAGCAGTTTTCGCTAACCGTTCCTGTTTAAGCTGTTCATGTTTTGCTTTTGAGAGTCTATAATAAATCCAGTACTGTTTATCTGTCTCCCAGCTGTCAACCTCTTCGTAGCCTTCGAGACGAGATTTTGTGTTTGATCGAATTACAGACCTTACCTCATCCTCCACCACTCCGCCGCCTTCTGAGATCTTGTGGACGAAGTCGCTTGAGAGGTTTACTGTAATCTGAGATGCAATGTCGTTTAGCGCTGCGAGCTTTGCTGATTCGCGGTAGTCTTTGTCTTTCTTTTCTGATACGCCAATGCCTGTGTAGTATTGAGGGTTGTTTGGGGTGGTAATAAGCCAGTCGGGTTTACTGTTTGAAGCATAAAGCAAAAATCTTACTGATAACACAAATACAACAACAATTTTTAGCATCATGATTCCTTTTTACCATAAAATAAACAATACTCTCGAAAGAAAATAAAGGAATGAAATTTTTAATTGATGTGATCTTGATCACACTCGCCCGCTAAAACGTTATTTGCTATTAATTTGAATCCCAGATCAGGAGACCTTTGACCGCTTTAAAATGAGAATCATAAGAAACCAATGTTGCGCCGGTTTCCATACAGTGCGAAGCAATCCAGACATCATTTATTGGAATAGGTGTTGCAGCCTGTTTTAACGAATTCTTGATTATTCCGAATATTCTGGCAGTTTCAATTGTTGCACTTAGAGTTTTCACCGATGATTTTTCTAAAAACTCTTTAAGAATTTCATGATTTTTTTTCTCATGTTTACCACCGGCAAAACCTGCATTCAGTTCGCCGATAACAAACACTGAGAAATAGATCGTTTCTGAATTGGAAATAACATTAAGGACTTCTTTATCGCCATTCATAAGTCTGGAATATGCGTTAGTATCGAGAATAATCTTTTTCATTTCCAATCCGACATGTCTACTTTATCGAAATCATGTACTGCCTGATTGAATTCTTTAGTCTCGGCATCAGACCATATACCACAGAATTTTTTAAATTCATTCTTCTTATTGTCATTCTTGATCTTTTTGACACCAAAAGCCTGCTCCAAAAACTCCCACGGATTTAAATATGAAACACCACAGTGTGCAATATCCTGGATATTTCTAGTTACAAGAGTCATGTTATGCGACAATGCGGTCGCTGCTAGTAACCCATCAATTGAAGGTAGCGTTAGTCCTCTTTGTTCCATTTCAGCCTGTTTTCTACCCCAAGTTTCAGCAACATCAATGTCAATGGAAAGAATGCGCCCTTTAAAACGTTCTCGAAGGTCTGAGTCTAACCAATGTTGTAGTTCCGCCTTTTTTAAATTTCCATTTTCGAGTTTATCTATCCCTTTTTGAATCTCTCCTATAGTTAAAACACTAATACAGAGGAATTCTTCATCAACGTTTTCTATCCATTGCAAAACTTGGTTGTTTGGTTTTTTTCTTATTAATTCTGATATGACGCATGTATCCAGAAGAAATTTCATAATTCAACTTCTCTTGGCAAATCTTTGTTTCTCTCAAAATTCATTCCGGAAAGTGGCGAAGCTTTAAAAAAGTCAGCCAATGAACCTTTTCTAACTTTCATTGCTTTGTAGTCTTCAAAAGAGAGAACAACCGCCGTTTTTTTCCCTCTACGAGTAATTTCCTGAGCACCATTTTTCAGGGCGTTTTCTACAACCTCACAAAATTTGTTTTTTGCTTCCTGTAGTTGCCATGTCATTTGCATATAACCCTCCATTTAATCTAGCCAGTCTAGCCATAATATAACAACAACCCAAGGTATAAGCAACGTATATTCTAGGACAAACATGTCTAAAAGCATCGTTATTTGGTCAAACATGACTAACAACGCGTCATATAAAAACATTTAAAATACTTTATATCAATATGTTACACTGCTTACTGTTTTGGAACATTTTTTGATGCTTCTTTATCATAAACCAACAATCAACCACCCAAGAAAGGCGGACGTTATGAAAGCTCAAATTCTCAAATCAATGCTGATGCTCTCAGTTCTTGCAAGTTTCTGTTTTCCCGCAACCACCTACAAACTGTATATCTTGAATGATGGGAATGGTACAACTTCGCCCACATCATCTATTACAGTAAATGCCGGAGTCTATACTACTATAAAAGCGATTCCAAAAACTGGATACTCTTTTGTTGGCTGGAGTTTTGTTTCCGGTGCCGGCACACTTTACACATCTTCAACCGCGGCCACTAACGCAATAAAAATTGCAAATCACACTGCAATAAAAGCCAATTTCAAACTCATCCCTGTAACTACATATAAACTGACTATACAAAATGACGGTCACGGAACCACTACACCATCAGGTACAATAACAGTTAAATACGGTGTAGCTACAACAATAAAGGCAATACCTTCTAAGGGTTATGTCTTCCGCGGCTGGAGTCTTGTATCCGGCAAAGGCACAATTAGCGGTAAGTCAACTGATGCAACTACAAACATTATGCTTACCGCCAATACTATTATAAAAGCAAATTTCTACGCCTATTCAGTCAAAGCTAAAGAACTGCAGGTTTCTGAGAGCGAAAATGCGCTGCCACAGGAGCTTGTGGTTGAACAGAATGCACCCAATCCTTTCAACCCATCAACTTCAATTGCTTTTGCAATTCCTTTACAGAATCGTGACGGTATAGAGATGGATGCATCAAATGTTACTGTAACGGTCTTTGACATGAGCGGTAAAATTGTCAAGAGCCTTATCAACGAGCCATTAAGCGCTGGTTACTATAAGGTCTCATGGGATGGAAAATCAAACAATGGAATGACCGTCAGTGCTGGACATTACATTTGCAGAATATCTGCACTCGGATATGTTAAAAATATCAAGATGGAGTTTATGAAGTAAGGGGATATTGCAAGATTTACGGAGAGAAGCGACAGAAACGGCCTCTTGCAAAAGAGGCCGTTTTTTAACTGTCATTATGATATATTATCATTTATACCATGACAAACAAAAGTGATTTAACCGTTGAGATGCACTGTCACTCCAACAGGAGCGATGGCATTCTGCCTCCGGAACTTGTCGCTGAACGCCTTTCTGAAGCCGGCATCAGCTATGCTTCACTAACTGATCACGATACCATAGATGGCCAACATAATTTCATACAGTCATGTAAAAGGGTCGGTATAGGTGCAATTACCGGCGTTGAACTTACTGCCGTTGAAGATAACAATGTTGTTCACCTGCTTGGATACGGCTTCTCATTAAACAATCAAAAGCTTAACGAAACTCTTGTCGAACTACACCCGAACCGTGTCGCCACAGCAGCCGCCTATGCAAACCAAAAACGATTAACTGCAAAAGATGCCATTGCTATCATTCATCAAGCCGGTGGGATCACAATCATGGCCCATCCACTTAAAAGCATCCCGGATAAAGATAGGCTGATTCAAATTATTTACGGACTGAAACAGTATGGACTTGACGGACTGGAAGCATCCAGACCTGACGACACTTCTGAGGATACCCTTTTTATAAGGGAGCAGGCCGGAAAACTTAATCTTATTTTATCTGCCGGAACGGATTTTCACTTTTCGGAATACGACACAGCAGGCCGACCAGGATTAAAAATACCAAGACCGGAGTGGGAAGCTTTACGGAATTCTATACTTACCTCTTCTGAGAGATTTTCGGCATCTGCAGGTAAAAAAGAGCAGCTGCCATCAACTGGACGATCCGCTCCCGAAAAAGCAAGCCGTTCCTATATTAAACAAATTGTTCTGCCGGCTATTATTGCTCTTGCCCTTTTTGCAGGTGTAATTTTCTTTGCGGCTATACCTGCTTTCGAAAATGCTCTTCTTGAACGGAAGCGGGAGATGATCCGTGAACTTACCAACACCGCATGGTCTGTTCTTGCAGAAGCGGAAGCGGAATACCGAGAGGGACTTCTTAATGCCGATGAAGCCAAAGCAGATGCAATCCGACGTATTTCTGCAATGCGTTACGGCCCTGAAGGTAAAGATTATTTCTGGCTTCAGGACACTATACCGAACATGATTATGCATCCTTATAGAAAGGATCTTAACGGTACGAATTTATCACATTTTACAGATCCAAACGGAACCGCTATTTTTGTAATGTTTGCAAAAGTGGTCAAAGAGAAGAATGAAGGATATGTAAACTATGT
>JAEUSG010000603.1 GCA_016788315.1 Fibrobacterota bacterium
TCGGAAAGATTTCCTGCTATATAATTGCCTTTAAAAAACTCGAAACGCATTCGATGATTTTTTCTGGCATTTGGATCGATCCAATATTTTGATAAACCTGTATCCGGAAAAAGTTCAAGTGCAAGATTGTTGTTTGTAAGAGTAATACCTTTTGGATTGTTTGGTGCAAAATCCCGACAGGCGACTGAAATTCCAAGCTGACCATTAGTCAACATGGCTCCACCTTGAGCAAGTTTACCGCCTGCAGTATTTGATAAAGTAAATGAAGATCTTTTTTGAATGAGTTTAATGGAGTCTGACGCACCAATTGCTCCTGCAAACTCTGTACTATCACCTAAAATGGCATATTGTGTTGCTGAAATATTCAAACCCAAATTAAGTGTGTATTTGCTGAATGGCCATGAGATATATGAGTATTTCACCGCCGCTGGAACACCTACAATGGTATAGTTAGTAACTAACCACTGTACGTCAACAAAAGCCTTCCCGGAATAAGCAGTGATGAAGCACTGATATCCGTAAAGGCCCATCTTTACACCATTTGATGGAGCGTAATGGTTACCTTCGATTTTGATAACAACTTTCATTGGCCCCTGCTCTTCAATTGTTACAAAACGGGGCGCTGATTCCGAAGAGCGGTGAATAGTGCCGTTGACACACTCACCAGCAACCCAATCACCAGCGATTATTGTTCCACCATTTTGCATGTTGCTCGTTATAATCTGTTCATTTGACTCAAATGTGCTGTTAGAATTTGCATCGAGCCAAAGTTCATCGAACAGATTGAAATGAAGTTTGTTCACAGTGAATTTAAGAGGACCGGTTGATACGGTTATTTTGTCAGAGGCATCGGTTAAATTCAGTTGTGTTGTTGGAGTACTGCCAGAAAAATCATCGCGCAAAGTATAGCCGGATAAAACACTTTTTGCAGTCACCGTGGAGGGTTGGAAATCACATAGTACCCATTTTAGTGAAGGTTGTGAAGTACCCAATTTATTTTTTTCCCACCACCACCGATTGAGTGCACGAAATTGAGCAGGAACAGTGTTTCCTGAAGCGTCAGTAATTCTTAGTTTGGAAAGATCTGTCACTGCACCCTGTGGTAGTGGTATGCCAGCCGTAACAGGGGAGCCATTTTGTGTGACACTTGCCCAATTAAGCAGATCAAAAGGGACATTCAGAGAATGAACCATTACCGAAAGAGCCATTAACATGAAAAGCAATATTTTTGTAAACATCGTGCGTCTCCATTTAAGTGTGTCTAGTGCTTTGTTGCGCCGGCAGTAATACCTTTAATAATGAATCGTTGAAGAAAGATGTAGAGGGTTACAATAGGAGCGATAGCTAAAAGTGCTACTGCAAGAGTATTTCCCATGTATCCTCCATTCTGTTGTTGAAACATTGATACTCCGACTGTTATCGTGAAATTGCTTTCCTTAAGAAGAACAAGGTATGGCCATAAAAAGTCATTCCAGCATCCGAGTGCTGTAAGCACTGATAGTGTTGCAATAACAGGTTTTGACAAAGGTAGAACTATTGTAAAAAATATCCTGGCTTCACTGCATCCTTCAATGCGCGCAGCTTCAAAAATTGAGTCAGGTAATCCCTTTATGTATTGCGTAGCAAGAAAAACGCCAAATGCGCTATGTATGCCGGGAAGTATAATGGCAAAGAGAGTGTTAACAAGACCGGTTTCATTCATTACAAGATAGAGCGGTATCATGTAGAGTTGAAAAGGAATCATCATAGTGGCAAGGAAAAGCATAAAAATGATTTTTTTGCCTGGAAAAGTTCCTTTAGCAAATGCATAACCTGCAAAACAGCAATTAAAAACCTGCAATACAATAACCGCGGCAGTTATTAAAAGAGTGTTGAAGTAATATTTAAGAATAGGTATTGCGTTAAATGCGCTTACGAAATTAGCAATTCCTGTGTGGTCTTTACGAAACCATAGAATTGGCGGTAGTTTTAAACCCAAATTAGCCGCTTCATCAAAAGAATTTACAAGTAACCACCAAAAGGGTAGGCAAAAAGTTAATGCTCCAATTATCAAAACAACAGTACTTACCTTTGGCAGGACAACACGTTCTATTTTGGAATGCATTTTTTCCATTATTATTCCTTGCCTGTTGAAAATCGGTAATTGACAATGGTAACTATAAGAATGATTAGGAAAAGTACATATGCAGCGGCAGATGCAGCTCCAAAATTGAAGGCACCGAAAGCCTGCTCAAAGATATATGCAACAACTGTTTGCATAGATCGTGAAGGTGAACCGAGCATGCCACCAAAAGTAAATACATCTTCAAATCTCTTAAGTGCTCCAATGCATCCGGTCATGATAAGGAATACAAATATGGGACGCATATTAGGAAGGGTGATGTGCCACCATTTTTGCAGTTGTCCGCATCCGTCAATACTTGCCGCTTCATAAAGCTGATCCGGAACAGACTGTAATCCTGAAAGGCATATTAAAACAGTGTAACCAGTGCCGTGCCAAAGAGCAAAGAAGATTACTACAAATTTAGAAGTTTCAGGACTTGATAACCACATCAATCCTGTTGTGTTGACACCAATTTTCTGCAACAAAAAGTTAACGAGTCCCATATCAGGAGAGAACATGTACTTAAATAGTACTGCCGATGCGATTACAGAGGTTACCATTGGCATAAAGTAGAGAACCTTAAAAACAGATTGCACCTTTTTTTGACTGTTGATCATTGACGCTAAGATAAAACCGATTGGAATGCCAATTGCGAGATTAAAAAGTGCGATATAAGCTGTATTGTATAGCGAGTTGTAAAAGTTTGAATCGGATAAAATTGTACGGTAATTGTTTATTCCAATAAAAGCCTCAGTAAATCCATTGGATTTAAAAAGAGAAAGGCGAAAAGATTCTGCAATTGGATACGCGAGAAAAACAGCCATTACTAATATTGAAGGCAGGAGAAATAAATACCAGTGAAAATTGGCCTTGAGTGTTTTCCTGGATATGAAAATAACGATTATTATCAGAAAGAGCATTACGGCAAAGAACGGACGTGCAAATTTTGAAATGTAAAAAGGGCGCATAGCTGATTGTGGAACCTTGGATTCTGAAGCAACCCAGTTTTCAGCTGTGTTTTGCAGACTAACAAGATATTCCTTCGCTAAAGCACGAAGTTTTAAGGAATCATAACCGCACTCTTTTGCTTTAAATAGCGCCTTGTCGAGATCGTTTTCCAATGTATAGCGTATAGGTGTTCCTAAGTACGGCACTGTAGTAGTTCTAACATTCATCTCTGCAAAAGCGTTTTTGAAATTAATATTCTCTTTAAAAACAGGCTGCTCATAAGCAGGTTTAATAACCGGATACGAAGAGAGACTGTTTGCAATGTAAGACTGAGCTTTTTCCCCGGAAGACATCCATTTTATGAACCGCCATGCTGCATCTTTATGAGGACTCGAAGAGGCAATTGCCAAAGGGCTTCCAAATGCAAAGCCTCCTCCACCTTTTTGATCTCTAAAGAGTTGGACATAACGGAATCGATAACCTCCATCGATATCTTTACAGCCGCTCATTTTGTTTTGCACAAACAGATCGTTTCCAAATGCGTGAAGTCTTATCGCCACATTATTGTCAATAGTCCCCCATAAAGATTCTTGATCTTCACCTGAGCCGAAAATTGATGGTGGGCAATATTGACTAGCTTGTAGAAGCCAAACAATGGCTTCTACGTTCTCTGGTTTGGTAAAATCAAATGAATATGAACCGTCATTGTTAAGCTTTCCCCAGCCTCCACCAAATGCATCCATAAGATTTGGAACGAGAAAAATCTTATAGCGCCCTTGAAAATAGAGACCGTAATTCTGTTTTCCGGTTTTAGGATTTATGCCGGATATTTTAGCTGCCCTGGTCATTACATCCAGAGGTGTTGGAACGAGTGGCAGCGTGTCAACATTATTGTCGCGAAAAATTGCCCTATCATATGAAGTAAGTCTGACACCGAAGTAAACAGGAATACTTACCCTTTTGTATCTTCCTTCCTTAAAGTCAAAAACAGAATATCGGTCCAGTGCGCCATTAAGATAGCTTGATGTATCAAGATCTGTTGCAATGCGTGATTCGAGGTTTTCAACAATATCCTCACCTGCCATGTCTGCAATTGCAGGTGCCTCAAATACATCAATAGCTTTACTTAGAAGT
>JAEUSG010000615.1 GCA_016788315.1 Fibrobacterota bacterium
GTTCCGCTCCACGAACGCTGGACTCCGTCTATAGAGCGAATTTGTATAGCATCTGCATCACCACAAGTAGCACCGCTGCCATTTATAACTACTGTACCATTATTTACAAAATTTCCACCGAGAGAGTCGTAACCAGTGCCCGTATTTGTCAATTTACCAGCCGCTGCCACTGTTAAAGCACCGCCAACTGTCAATCCATAGTTAGACTGATCAAGTTCACCGGAAATAATATCTATTGCACTTGGATATTTGATATTTGAAGCCAATGTAATCTTACCAGAAGGTTTAGTAATGTACATCCCGCCTTCCATCCACATATCGCCAGTCTGTGATATGGTTTGATTAGCAGTACCATTAATCACCAGTTTCGTGGTTCTGGGAGTAGAGCCGGGAACGGCATTCATAGCAATGTCACCGGCTACAGCTATATATCCATTTTGCCAAGAATTGGCTCCTGTAACAGTAAAATCGCCATCTATAAACATTGTATCCGTTAATATAAGACTACCAGCAGTTGAAAAAATCACATTGTTAAAATGTTTGGATCCTGCAACAATTGTCCTATTTACTAAAAACTCTACTGTTTCACTGCCAACGCCAGTATTTACAGCGCCACTCGACCATGTCCAATTGCCTCCCACAACTATTGTGTCTTGAAACACAACTGTACCGGTACTCGCAATCTCAAGATTCGGAATCCGCCCTTTATATCCATTCGCACTTACAGTTTGAGTTCCGCTTCCATCAAGCCTTACAATTGCATTCATACTCCCAGTATTAACCTCGGTCAAATAATCACCGGCGACCGTAACTGTCCCAGTCCAAAATGCATTCAGATTATAGGTATGCAAATTACCATTTACGTCAAGGGTGCCTGTTATTGTATTATTACCTCCACTAATGAAAAAGTGGTTAACTGGATTATTCCCAAAGCTATAGGTCCTGGGCCATGCTGTAAACGAATAAAAGACACCTGAATTATGGGTAAATGTATTATTTGCAAAAGTCGCTATTGCAGGATTGCCATTGATTCTGGCAAGATAGAGAGTATCTGAAGTTGAAGTAAAAGAACCAGCAGAAACATTGATCGTATCGGTGATTGTAATCTTCTTATTTCCACCTATAAAAACACCGCCAGCCTGTGTATATCCGCCTACACCAACGGTAAGTGTCCTATTGCTCTCTTGAATAACTTTACCAACCCATGCACTTGTGAGTCTCATACCCTTAACACTCGCATTAGCATTTATGTAACAATTCCGATTTGTTCTATCGGTAAAATAGGCGACATCATTTACTCCTGGAACTGAATTAAATGACCAGTTAGCTGCCGTATTCCAGTTACTATCGGTACCTGCGCCTGTCCAGATATACTCGCAATCGACAAATGTCCAGTTCGCCCCCACACCAGTTCCTTGTGTGCTGCTATTAGCCCTGATAGCAGCAGAGCCGCCCTGGTCTTTAACATTCGCATCAGCTACGATAACAGATCCTGTGCCACTCCATAGGCGCTGGGTAGCATCAACGGTTGAATGGATGATAATTCCATCAGCATCACCACAGGTAGAACCGTTGCCATTTATTGTTATTGAGCCACTATTGACAACATCGCCCCCCAGGGAATCATACCCCGTTCCTAGATTTGTCCAGGCACCAGCTGCACCTATAGTGAGGGTTCCGCCAGTTTTTAGTCCGTATGTTGAAGTTCCTTGAGCTAAAGTGCCGGAGGTGATTGTCAATGCTGTTGTAAGGTTCATATTTGACAACAATGTCGCATTGCCGGAAGCCTTATTAATTGTAAGCGTTGTATTAGGCAGGTCTCCGGAACCAATATCAATATTCTGATTTCCGGTGCCGTCTAAAGTAACAGTTGCAGTACCGGCTATTGCTGCATCAGTTGATATAACATTTCCAGCTACTGTTATTGCGCCAGTATTGATTTGGCTAATATCAGTGAAAGTTAGATTTCCATTGACATCCAGCGTACCTGTCAATACGTCATTACAAGTTGGACATTGACTAAAAACAACATTATTAAACATACTGGAGCCTGGTATTATATTTATATGCGAAGCCGTTGCAAAAAGTATAGTGCCCGTGCCAAAATCAGTCGTTCCCGAACTATAGCTCCAGGAAGAGTTTCCTATAAATTTTAGTGAGTCCTGGAAAAAGAGCGTTCCACCTGTTTTAGATATTAAGACATTTGGAATAATACCCAAACCTCCCGATGCACTAACAGTTTGATCTGTATTTCCATCAAATCGTAATGTCGCCGAACCTGAAGTAGCAGTGCGATTAGTTGTAATGACATTACCTGAAATTTTAATTGGACCGCCCAATAATTGGTTATGTGAAACGAGTGACAATGTACCATCAATATCAAGGGAATCTGAAATTGTTTCACTACATGTCACACACGCTGTAACAGTAAAATTATTAAAAATTATGGTTCCAAATGAGCTGGTCTGATGACCCGAACTATTAAAAACAACTGTACCGCCATTTGCATTAAAGGTTGGCGAACCAGTATTGCTAGTCCAAGCACCACCGCCAAAATTGAGATTGCCGCTGGTTGAAGTAAACGTACCACCTGACAATGTCATATTTCCAGAAACAGTTATTGTAGCGTTGCTGCCGATAAATGTACCGCCAGCCTGAACATACCCTCCACTGCCAACAGTGATTGCATTCCCTGCTGTCTGTCTTACTGTACCAATATATCCACTATTTATTTTTATTCCCTTAACGCTGATTGCTACATTAATACTGCAGTCTTTCGATGACTGAACACCAAAAAATGCTGTGTCGTTAACTCCGGGTGCAACGCCGCCCTCCCAATTTGCAGCTTCGTTCCATGCTTGCGTAGTTCCGCGTCCAACCCAGGTCATCGGATGATAACCAGCTTCACGACAGCCAATATCCCATGCTTGATAATGTCGGACAGTGTCTGCAAGGTCATTTACATATAACGCCGAGAGACCGACAGAGTCGCCGGCATCAAACGCCGGAGTTCCGTTTTTCAATCGGGCATCAAATGTTGCGTATGCTGTGTCCCTGATAATACTTGTTGCAGAAGCCGATGCAATGGATCCAGTACCAGATGCAGTCGCATCGGTTGAGATATTGTAGGAACTGGAAGCAAAAGTACCAGAATAATTAGCGGCAGTTCCAATAACTATGTTGTTCTTCGCATTCGAATTTGCTTGCGATTCTATACCTTTTTCCCAGGAGCGAACGACCGTGTTGTTGTACGCCCAGGCACCGGCAATAAGCAAAATTCCCACTGCCTGAAATCCATAAACCAGGTTGTTATATGCTTTTGATGCTCCTCCGTAAATTCCAATACCGGGATTTCCGCTTGAATTTTGTGAATATGTATAAACAATACAATTGCGAACGGTAGTCACATCCCCGGAACCACCACCAAGATTAGAAATTCCTGAGCCAAGATTGCACGCCTTAACCTGCATCCACTCAATCAGTGTATATTGATCCCTATTGTCAACTACTGCATGATATCCGCACTCCTCCATCCTGACACCGGCAGTTGAATAGGCATTACCATTATGCCTGTTTCCGACTGCAACTGTAATCCAGCGGTAATGATTTACGTCACAAGTTGATCCATCAATCAGAACTTGCGTTGTAAAAACACCATCATTATAACAGACACCTTTGTAAATAACTTTCTGAGCGACAAGATTTCTGTCGGTAGCCGACTCCCAGCTGCCAGGAGAATTAAATACTCTTCTGATTTCATAGTCTTCAGCTGTAAAGCTGAGCGGAGAAGGCAGCTGCAGGGTTACCTGTGTTGTATTATCCCTCGATTTGACATAACATGTTTCAGGACCGAACGAACTGCCATTTACGTCGAAGATAATTCTGTCCCCCTCACCAACAGTAGTATTTAGAGCGACACCGGAAAAAGTCACAATACTATCGGCTGCGGATACAGAGACGGTGCCAGTATTAAACAGAGCACTGGCCGAAGTTCCAATTGACAATGGAGTTACTATGTGTTTTGTGGTATCGAAACCGGTACATGTCCCGGTTTTCGCACTGCTTCGCATGTAAATTGTACCGGAGGATAATGTCTGATCCTTGACATCTACGTCTGTTAAGAAATACTTACCTGTACCGCTCCAGGTTCTTGCTGTCAAATCAACGGTAGAACGAAGCATAACATCCGCATCACCTGCCGAATATCCGCCACCATTGATGAAAACAAGTCCATTATTTATTACATCGCCTCCAAGGGAATCATAACCTGTTCCCCTGTTAATCAATGTAGCGGATGCACCAATTGTTAGAGCGCCACCTGTCTTTAAACCATATGCAGCGCCTTGATCTAATACTCCTGACGTTAAGGTCAAGGCGTTTGGGAGAGTAAAATTTGCACCTAGCAAGACTTTCCCTGAAGTTTTATTAATGGTAAATGTTTTATTTGGCCATGCAGCAGCAACGCCAGCGTAGGAACCAGAAATAGTCTGATTTGAATTACCATCAAGAATAATTGACCATTGTCCTCCCACATTCCATGAGGAAGTATTAGTTAAATTACCAGCAACATTTACATTATAATTACCTAAAAGTCCATTAGATAACGCAATGACCAAATAACCATTGATATCCCAATTTCCGGTTAATGTAATAGTTCCTGCGCCGGCAACTGTTACGTTAGGATAACTGCAAGAACCAGGCGTCAGAATAGCATCAGATGCAGAAAACTGCATATGTGGTGAAGCGCTAAGATCAACAGTCGCATTAAGATTAATGAAATTTTTACACACAAGAACACTGTCTTGTACAACTAACTGTCCACCACTTTTATCAATAATCACGGTTCCATAGTTTCCTTTGTTTCCAGCAGCACTCATTGTAACGTTACTCGCTCCTTTAATCAGAATTTTAGCTAATTGTGTGCCCGAGAAACTGTATTCACATGTATTCAAGATATTTCCATACACAGCTAATGTATCTCCAATAAATGTGTTTGCATTGTCAAAATTCAGATTGCCCATAATGTTAAAGCATCCCGACAAATTGAAATCACTTGGGTATGTAGCTATTTTATAATTATAAAGCTCAGGATATTCACCTACATCCGCATACATTTTAGTATTGCCATTAGAAAAAACTGTTCCGTTGTTATGTACAAATGAACAGGTACCTCTAAGATCAATACCATTATTTGTGAAAACGGTATCAGAGCTTGCAGAAAAAACACCCCCATAAAGCCCCAGCTGTTTTGCCACCAGCTGATAACTGCCGCAATAGAATGTGCCACCACTCTGCTTAAGTGAATCACTTATAACTAATTTTTTATACAACTTGATTGAATCTGTGTATCCGGAACTTATGTAAACACTTTTCACAGTCCCCGCATACGATGCATCTACATAGGATCTTTTTGTTGAAACGTTTGTAAAAAAGGCTGTATCTGAAGCACCTGGTGCTGAAACACCATTGAACCAATTTGCAGCTGTTGACCAATTGTTATCTGCACCAAGACCGACCCAAGTATAGGGGTGAAGAGTAAGTTCATCTGCACCAATATCCCACTTACTGTATTGTCTAATGGTGTCATCTATATCTTTAATAAATGTCGAAGACATGCCGACAGAATCGCCTGAGTCCTTGGCACATGATGTGTAAGAAATATGAAGATCCGGAGCAGCAGTCGACGTGTCAGCAATAACATCCCAAGCATTTCTGCTTGCTTTGGATCCTGTACCACCATCACCCGCATCTGAAGAGATATTATATGACTTTGTGTAACTCGCAATTCCACCTCCACCAACGCTTGATCCACTCACTTTGAGGAAGATATTGTTTTTCAATTCACAACCTGTCGGTGAGCCGCCACCAATTACATAAAAACCGTTACCAACATCATAACAGGTGTTATTCCAAACTTTGCAATTGTTCTGATAGTTGTTCATGTCGTATATACAGTTGCCATAACTAATGGTATGGAACAGATTGTTATAAACTTTAATCCCGGCGGAATTGCTAGTATACCCAAGCGCATTACCACTATGCGCACCTGTATAGTCACGGAAAAAAATATTGTTACGTATGGTAACATTTCCTTGCTGTACTAAAACTGCATTATAGTTTGCTGAGGACCAGCTCCATCGTGTAATTCTAAGACCTTCTATAATTGTGTTTGGTGTTGACACAATTATTAAACTACGAGTATTATTAAAATTACCATCAAACTTAACACCAACATCGTTTTTACCGTGATGTCTATTTTTTTCTGCAGTAGTCAACCACATGTAATAATAGACATCTGTAGTAGCACCATTAATATCGAGTGTACCGACAAAATCTCCATCATTATAACAAACTCCTTTTTCAATAACCATTTCAGTAACAAGATCATTATCCCTAGCATTTTCCCAAGTCTGAATATCATTGAAAGCACGTTTAATCTTGAAATCAACAGCAGAATGTGAGAATTTCAATGGACAGACAAGCGCAGCTTTGCTCGTAGTAGGTTTTGAACGTATGTAAACAGTATCAGGCCCAAATCCCGATCCATCGGCATCTAGGATAAGCATATCACCTTCACCCATTGATGAGTCGAGAGAACCGGAAAAAGTAATTGTATCAAGAGTAGAATTAGCTGTAGCGGTACCTGTTGCATATACATTGCCTGTATTGATGCCGACTGAATATGGAACTACTGTTTCATAAAAACCCCAAGTACCAGAAGTATGCCCTCCACTAGAGCCGCTCGTAATTGCCATTGCTGTTCCGGCCGTAATATACTCAACCTTGACATCATAAAGTCTCCAACCAGCAGTACCACCAGTTAATGTTCTGTATGATGTATTGGTAGAACGGATCCAAATAGAATCACCATCTCCTGCTCCACCGCCAAAGCTATTCATATAAACGCTACCGTTATTGGTAACATTTGCGCCAAGAACTAGATCGCCTGTTCCCGTGTTTACAATTCGTCCGGCAGAACCAATGGTTAATGTGTTCGGGACAGTCAATGATGAATTCCCCATATCAAGAACACCAGATACAATATCAAGCCTACTGCCCAATGCAATTGTAGAATCAAGAATAACTTTTCCACTTGCTTTGTCAATTATCAGTGAGTCATCTGGCCAATCTGATGAAGATATTGCACCTATTCGCTGAACACCTGTGCCGACAAGAGCAAGTTTGGTGGATTGAGTTGCACCGAAATTAACATCAGCATTATAAATACTGCCGCCTATTGATAATTTCCCGCTAATAAGGGTGAAAACCTGTCTGAAGTGTACATCACCATCGACATAAACATTTCCACTAATCGTGAAATGCCCCTCTTTGTCAATCATTAAATGTTTCAAATGAGCACTACCAGTTAATAAAGTTGCACTACTTGGCGACATGCACCGAAGAACGGAGTTTCCAGGATTAAAAGTTCCGTTTCGATAGTAAAAACTAGCACATACATGAAGAGTGTCACTCATATTAAGCGAACCGGAAGATTTATCTATGGTGAGATTTGGTATTGTATAAGCCCCTCCACCTCCGGACATTGTTTGATCCGCTACACCATTCATTAGGATCATGGCATCACCAGAACCTGTTTTTGCACCATTACCTGTCACGTTTCCAGCAACTGCCAAGGTGTCACCATAAAAGTAGTTATAACTTACAAGATTGACATTTCCACTAACTTGAAATTTGGACGTTATAGTAGTGTTCATTGTTCCATTAACATGTAAATGGTTTATCGGATGAACACCACCACCATTATACAGAGTTCTGTTATCACTTCCGATTAAGCTAATAGTACCATTACCATTGTTGTATGTGGCACCAGAAGCCACATAAAACCCCTTACCCAAAACTATTGTATCCGATGTCGCGGTAAAACTTCCTTGATTTAT
>JAEUSG010000616.1 GCA_016788315.1 Fibrobacterota bacterium
GAGAAATCGCTCTCCCATACCGTTTCCACAACAATAGCCCCGGCCTCTTTTGCAATTTCAACGGTTCTGTCTGTTGAGCCTGTGTCGACAATAATAATTTCATCGGCGAGAGCGCTATATCCGTTAAGACACGCTTTGAGATTTTTCTCTTCGTTCTTGACGATCATGCATAGAGAGATGGTTGCGCTCATTTAGGGGCCTTTTTCTGGAGTACTATATTTGCTCTTGCAGATATGTCAAGATAGCGTTTCATGTCACCTCGCTCACGATAAAGCTCTTTTAGAAAATTCAGCAGTTCCAAATCTTCTGCATAAAAACTCAGCCCCTTTTCACAGAAACCGACAGCATCGTCTGCTCTTCCGCTTTGGAGACTGATAGCAGCCATTCCTCTGTAGGCGCGGACATCAAGACCTGGAAATTTAAGAATAGATTCACTGTAATGCTTCACCGCCTCTTTAAGATTTCCCTCTGCAAGGTAGGTTTCGGCTATGCTTGCAGGAACATCGTAAAAAGATACCTTATCATTTTTAACAGATTCATAATATGATCGTGCTGCTGCTGTGTCGCCCCGGGCAAGCAGGATGTTGCCTATTCTTACACGTGCTTTTGTTTTAAGTGCAGTAAAATCTGTTGAAGTTGTAAGAAGTTTTTCCGGGGCATCCACTGTTTTGCGGTAGAAATGCTCTGCTTTTTCCATGTCGCCCGATTCAAAGGCTACTTCACCGCCGAGAAAGGTAAGTTCAATTTTGTCAGGGCTGATCTGCAGTCCCTTGTCAACCCATTTCAGTGATTCATTGAAATTTCCCATGTGTTTGTAAGATAGAGCAATCGTTACAGGCATGTATTCATAGATGTCGGCTTGCTTGGTTTTGCAGTCCGGAATGTCCATTACCGATTTATAGATGCGGACTGCCTCTTCCCATTCATCGCGCATGGCAAAGGTGTCAGCATAAGCGGACATATAGTTGGGGTCGTTTGGGAAGTTAACCATGTCTGCGGCTAGTATCTCTCTATTTCGCAGCGCCTTTTTACGTTTGATATCATTGTCCTGATATCCTGTATGGTGAATTTCCACCTCTGATAAATATATGATTTGGTAGCCGTGCTTATTTATAGAAGGTGCGATCTGCTCGTGAACTTTTTTTTCAAATCTTAACCGTCTGTCGTTAGGGAAAAGCCGAACCTGAAGAAACTCCTCTCCAAGACCACCCGGCTGAATGTTCTTGACTTTTATTCCAAAGGCGGCAACTGGTTGTTCAATCTCCTTTTTAAGACGGTTGAAATATAGTGCAGCGCCTTCGGTAACAACATCGTCTGCATCGAGCCAAAGAATCCAGGAGCATGTTGCATGATCGAGTGAGATGTTACGGCTATAGCTGAAATCACCTTTCCATTCGGAATTTATTACCTTTGCTCCATTGCTGCGGGCTATCTGAACTGTCCGATCAGTACTCCCTGTATCAACAACGATAATTTCATCTGCAAAAGTAAGTGCGCTTTTGAGGCAGTTGTCCAGAGTCGCTTCCTCGTTCTTGACAATCATGCATACTGACATTGTTTTGGGAGGAAAGGGGAGCGGTGTGCCGTCTGGAAATTTTTGTTTTTGTATGAGTGCCATCAGCGTCTTTTCCCTTCGTCAATAAGCTTTCTCTCAAAATAATCACTTAAATCATTCATGCCAGCTTTTTTTGCTGCTTCTAGCGCTGTTTCATATTTAAAGGCCGGCGGCAGTTTTCTAGATTCCGATTCAGCGAAGAGGTTTGCTGCAGTTTCTGCATCACCTCTTATCAGGCTGATTGTTCCTGACCAGGCATATGCGTGGGCAACCATTCCGTTAAAGTCTGAAGCAACGGTTGAAACCTCCTCCCTTAGAGTTATCAGTCTGCTGCTCATTGCAAGCAATGTGGCAATGTCATTCCGCTTCATTGCTATTTCTGCCATATGAAAATATGGAGATGGTTTTTCCGGGAAATTATCTATGGACTCCCTGAATGCTGCCTCTGCCCCCTCGATATCCCCCTTTGCAAGCAAAGTTGCTCCAATAAGAGAAGGAATAGATCTGTAAATGTCTCTTTGCAGATGTTCAGAATTAGGAATGGTTCTTACCTTGTTATAATGCTGGATAGCTTCGTTATACATACCGAGCTGATGATATGAATTACCCATTTCCATGTTAACGGCAGGACTGTCCGGATATTCTGCAACTTCTATTTTAAGCAGTTCATGATTGCGCAGGCTCTTTGCTTTCCTGGCTACTTCAGTATTGTATCCCGTGTGTATAATCCGCACTGCACTATGACGAATTGATATGCCGGCATCACTTATAGATGGTCCAAGCGTTTCATGAATGCGTCCCTGAAATGATATGTTTTTCCAGTTCGGGAAAAGTCTGATTTGTCTGAAACTTTCACCCCGTC
>JAEUSG010000742.1 GCA_016788315.1 Fibrobacterota bacterium
ACCCCGACATTAGAACCCATTCGATCAATATCAACGGCGATATCACCAACATACTCTCTTATCTTGATATTATCATACAGCGGCGCCCACAAACTAGCAGATGAAGACTTAGAAGAAGGAACCATCAGAATGTACTTAACTCCCAATCCCTGCAATAGAGTATCACGCCTTGAATAATAGGCCATTCCATCGGTATTTTCTATAAGTGTGTCAAAATAGGATCGCCACAAAGACTTTGGAACTGTATCAACTCTACCTATGTCACCATATTGTATTGTATCTGCCCATCTGCCGTTAATATCAGTATAAGGCCGCAAAATTTTATTGCCCTGTCGTTTAATAACTGCAGTAGCAGGCGCCTCGCCTTGAGGATCATAATAATCGTCAGTTGTACCTTTTAGGAGGACTAAACTATCATATTTACTTTTTGCAATTCTTGGAATCCATGAACCGACACTATCTAAACTGCTTAATATTGACGCCCTATATACAAACAGCGTATCTACACCCTCCATATCAAAATAGCCTGAAAAAACAACATAAGGTGTTACTGTTGACGATTGAAGGTTATTGATAACCAACCTATTAACCGGCTTTGCTTTTTTAGCATCTATGACTGTTATTTTACCCTCAAAACCACCCGACAAACGAGCAGAGTCGCGTTGAACACTATACTGAAAAGCTGCTCCATAACTTACTGCAGAGTTGTTTCTATCTCCTATAGGATCTATGTGCACAACAGAGCCATCATAATAAATAGTATCAATAACTCCAAGATCGTTCCTATAAGTGTATTTCGTATTTGATGTAAAATTGTTATTTGGATAAATCTTACGAGAGATCAATGTTCTATTATCACCGCTAAATCGATAGTAGTTAACGAGCAAAACACCATTTAAGTCTGATACATTCCATGAAGCAGTATCAATAGTTGCCGTAATTTCGTAGGTATTAGGACTAGGGAAGCCAACAGACACCTTTGCGGAATTTTCATATTTCGTACCAGAAACATCTACAGCCTTTTCACAACCCAAAAATAATAATACCACAGAAATGGTAAGGATGCGCGCAATCATTCGTTCACCTTTATAGTTCTAACACTCACAGCAACACCATTGTTGGCGTGGTTATTAATCAACGGAGCCACCCCTCGATTACCAAGAGCATCTTCCGTTTCTACCCACATATCCCAATTACCTGCACGCCACGATCTGGCATCAATATCAGGAAATGTAACAGTGTGCATTTCTGAAAGCTTTTTAACTACATAGCTTCTATCTACGTCTATAGTTATTCCTTCTGTTCTGTAGTTGCGCCTACCAGTTACCGGATCCTGCCCAAGATAATCTTGACTATAACCAAATTTTAGTTTTATTGACGTAACACTAGATACACGATCAATAACAGAGTCCAGACTAACATCAAATTTAAATGGAACAAGGTTACGCTCAAGATAAGAAGACAGAACAATACCGGCATTATTCATCGTATACAAAGGAGCATAGGGCTTAATTTTAGGATCGAAAGATTTTGGCCAATCAATCTTTGGCGGAATTTTATCCCAGTAAAACATTTTGGATCCTGCAAAAGCTGAAACCAGAACTCTGCGCTCACCAAAAAATTTGCCGCGCCCAACTACACACAACACAAACTCTTTATATCCGGCATTTTTGCTGAAATAGGGCAAGCTCCTCATCGGGTTTTTAAATAACTTAGCCTTTGCAGTTCGACTTACAGGACCAGTTCCACCGTAAATTGAGTAATCCTGACCAGGAGCAACCACAAACTGTGAAAATCTTGCCATAAAATGGCGCCCTCTAGTTTGCACATTTTCGCCGTCATAAACGTAGTTGAACAAAGTGAAATCTGCTAAATTCATGTTGTAAACTGATCCATAACGGCGCAAAATATGTTTACTATCAAATACACTATCAGGAGCTACAAGATTCAAATCTTCCGCTGTAAACCTTCCGACGTATGGCATTTTAGAAATCGTTGTTGCAGCCACAATAGCAGAATCCTGAACCATTTGATTATCGAGATATTTATCCGAATACCCTAAAATAGACCCTGAATTCACTCTCATACTGACATCAGTTGGAGATAATGACAGTCGAGACACATCAGAAGGAAAGGTTGTTGCGCTTACAGAACTTGTTACCTGATATACGCTATTTGAAACGGTTGTAATTGTGTCTATGATTGTTGTATCGTTTTTATTCTTTTCAGTAATGGATGATACGGAATGATACCAAAAAGGTGATACTCTATATCCCCTTTCATAATCGGGCAACAACTCGCCGCGAAGAACTGTTCCTTTATTCAGGCGAAATTTAACTGGTTTGGTTTCAATCAGTGCATCAGGCCAGGTAAACGTAAGACGATCATTGCCCTGTGTGTTATTTCCATCTAAACCGGTGTTGAAACCATATCTGTTGTTAGCAAAATTAAAAACCCTACTGGACAAATTCGTAGTCAAAAGCCATACTTCCACTTCAGAACTGAAAGTAGAGTCACCAAAAGTATTTAACTCAAAAGGGATTCGGTCTCCGGCAACTAAATAGCCTAAAGCAGTTGAGTATACACTATCTAGCATGCTTTCATTAAGACTTATTTCCCAGCTATAATCTCTAATTGCAATTTCTCCGAAATAAGGTTCTGTCCATTTTGAGTTATGCAAAAAGACAAACTTGGTTCCAACCCCACGCGGTAATGTGTCTATTCCCTCAAGATCAATCCAGCCATCTTCACCGTAAACCGAATCAGCCGGAAACCGATGCAAACCGGTTTTAAAGTATGATGCCAAACCTAAATCTGTTATCGGTATCTTTTTAACACCGGCAAAACGGCCAACCTCAACATTACCTACATTGAAAATGATTGAATCGGCCAATCTCATCTTATATTTGGAGTTTATATTTATTACATCAGAGGTTACCCGTCTTAAGCGCAAAATGCTATCCAAACGCCACATTTCAGAAAAAACGGGTCTATCGTTGAATAGTGATGCTTTAACAACATAAAGAGTATCCAAACCCTTAATATTTAATCTTGTTTTAATTCTTACTCTGGAATCTGCAGTGGTGTATTTGTCACCATTAAGATCTGATAATGCAAAAAAGGATCTGAGTGCACCGCCGTGTTCAATTATGCTTACATTTCTGCGGTGCTCTATACCGCCTTCGTATAAACCTGAATCTGAACTGCTCATAGAAAGTGATGTAACAGCTGCCACGGCAAATTTAAAAACCCTTTTATTGTGCGAACCTGTTAGAAGCAAAGTATCAAGACGCCCTTTATAAACCAGTGTATCTAAACCCGATTCATCTCTGTAACGAATTCTACTTACTCCTGGTACAGAATGCTCTTTACCTCCGCGGAAAAGTTTTGCGACTACCTCCCAATGCTCTGCACTGTCAATAGTTGGAGGAAAGTATCTATAAATTCTGAAAACAACAGGTTCAGATGCTGAAATATTGTTTCCAGATTGATCCAGAACCGTTATTTTATATGCAGCCTGATTATATGAAACTTTACCACTGTAGTCAACACTGGCAATTAGGGAGTCTACAGAAGAAATCGAAATGTTGTCGTACGGTGAGTCAAACGAATCAAGCTCCACGGCTTTATCACAGGAAGCCATGAAAACAGCGCAAGCAGTGATTAATATTCTGCTAATTAAACCCATAATTGGCATTAGAACCTGCAGTTAAGTTTTAGAGACGGCACACCTGCACTATAAGACAAACCAAGCGACACTGGCTTTTCATTCTGCGATACAGCGGCTTCATCTTTTACTGTGAACAACATAGCATCTACAATGTTATACCCATATACCAAAGCCGTAAGCCCGGTAAAAACTATAAGCGTCAATTTAGCATCCTGATAATTTTCATAAGCAACTTCATGTTTTTGCTTTAATTCATACTTTTCATCAAAGATCAAGGATTTTTTTACAGCTTCGTCAAGTCTTCTAGTCTGCTGCGCATAACTATCCATTGCACCTGCCTCTGAAACAACTCCATTCAGACACAACACAAAACCTGCCATGAAGCCAAGTCCTTTAAGCGTGTTTTTACTCATAATATTTCCCTCGCCTGCAGAAAGTTGTCCCATTCCCGGAACAATTGCTGACTTAATGCCAAGCCCCTTATCTGCGGCTGAAGACGATATGGCAAATGCAGCCGTAATGATTAAAACTGTTATTACACGTATTTTAGACATTTGTAAAAGCTCCTTTAATTACCCGCATAGACATTAATGAAGAAACGCATATTATCACTATCTGCTTTATAACCAGTCTGATAAATATTGTCGTAGTCCAATATATCGTAATCTTTGGTAATCAAATTCATTCCAAGAATAAGAACAACATTGTATCCGTTGTATATATCTGAAGTGTAAACCTGGAAAGTCTGAACTGTTCTGCTATTGCTTTCTTCCTTAACAAGCTGATCATAGTCGCGCTTCCACTGAACACCATACTGGAACTTGGTTTTCTCGGCTATGCGGAAATCTGCTCTGATAATAGGAATACTCGAAATAACATTTTCATTTTCAAGTCGATAACGTCCCCAATCCAATCTCGCAGCAGTCACAGTTTCGCTTCGGTCATCAATTAGAGCGATATTACGCGGATCATCAAATTCATTTCCTGTTTTATAAGACCAAACAAATTTATACTGCGGATTAATTGTGATTCTGTTCAGGAAAGAATAGAGACTGCCCTTTAACCCTTTGCCTTCAAGTTTCAGTTTTAGCAGGTAATCAAACTTATTGACAAAATATACATGACCGAATGTCGCGCTACGGTAAGGTTCCCAGGTGTAGTTATAATAGGTCGTGTCTTCTTCTGCGTTTCGCAAAGTTCTGACAGTGTAAAAAGTGTCCTCAAGTGCAATCTTTTTAACTCCTCCTAATGACACCTTTGCATTCCATGTAAAGTTAGGTATGTTGTTATACGTTACACCGCCTACAACATTTGCCAGGGCTGCATTTCTGAAGCGCAGTTCATCTGTCTGATAATAGTAATCCTGATACAGATATTCAATTTCTTCAATTTCCTGCAGCTTCATAACATCGTTACGAATATTGTCACGGAGATACTGGAGTTCTGCTCCTGCAAAATACTCAAGCCCCATGCTTCTCTTTACAACATTCAGCAGCGCGGATGCCTTTAATCCAAGATTCTTGGAGTCTTCGAACTGTTCTTCCCGATCGTTGTTCTGCTGATTCACATCCAATGGTGACTTGTCGTATGAAATAGTCCCATTACCCACAAAACCAAGTTCATCTTTATCGTCGCTTGACTTGTTAATGTCAAGATCGAGAGCCTTTTCATATAGGGCACTTACGCCTACCTCGAGAGATTTTGATGGCGAATAAACCAGTTTTAAATTGGCGCCGCGAACCCCCTGGCTTTTGAATCCGTTAGAAGTAAGAACATACGATACCTTAATACCATTTGGCATATCAGGATTCAAGTCATCATCTTCAACATCCCAAACTCCATTGTTGTCAGCATCATTATCCAGCGAGAAAATCGGAGGATCTGACTGATACAGAAAGAAATCTTCTTTATAATCAAGCAATCCATTTCTGTTTCTATCAAATCGATCCACATAAACACCGTCGTCATCACCATAGAAGGTATACATACCATTTGGCATCATTGTATAATTTGCTTTGCGATGCATCGTTACGTTGTCACGTTCGGAAGCTTTGTAGCTTGCAAACGTACCATCTGCCATCCATCTGTTAGCTGCATTACCGGAACCGAGATCGCCAGGATATACTACACGATCACTTTCGACGTACAGATCTTCATCATCGTTATCATCAAGCATGTGAAAATTATTATTGAAATGCTGCGGATAAAACAGATAATCCGGCAAACTAAAATCAACATTTGTAACAGACCTTGTATTTAATTTTGCATAAGAGAAATGCTGACTTACCTGCGGGATATCCATGGCAGGATTGTATTCGGGGGCGACGTTGTACAACATTCCGCGAGCAGCTAAAACATTGGCAAGAATATCTTTTTCGAATCGCACATAAGCAGCAGGTCTGTAAACAGACGCATCATCGTCTCCACCTGGATACTTATAATCCTTCTTGTTGAGAACGAGCTCCCCGTCAAATTTAACTCCCATCAACTTACCCTTGAAATCAATCCCCATTGTAACACTTGATTTATTTATAGAATAAGTATAAGAATAGCTCCTTCTGGATGATTCATATTTCTGAGCTCTTTCAGTCGGAGTTGCCGATTTGTTAAGATAAATGACTCTAGGTGCCTTTGCAATATAGTCACCAAACCAAGTATTTGCGTAGGTAGTGTATTTTGCTCCATCGGAATAGGCAAATTCTCCACCAATCGGCTTACTCTCAGATTGACCAGACACGACATCGGTGGTCTGCTTATTTCGCATTTCTTCAACTCTGCGCTTGAACGGGCCTTCAAAGGTGTAATCACCTGCTACAGACCTGACTGCTGCATAGCCATATGAAACAAGTTTATCTGTTGAAACGAATACGAGATAGTTACCCGATACAGTGTAGTTAAACTCAATACTCTTTACCTTGTTTAACCCGCCAAACTGTCTTGTCGCAATATCCTTCATATCGAAAACAACGATCAAAGGTTTTTTACCCACTATTTCATAGATAGTATTTGCGTTCACAAGCTGTCCATTTGCACTGCTAACTGCATAATACTTGGCGTCTCCACCACCAAGCGGCCTGCCATTTACCGTGATGTTGAAGTCATGTACTCTAGCGCCTAAATCAGTTTCCTGATCAGCAGTAAGATCATATATTTCGAAATGAATTTCTTCAGGTGCATAATCGTCGGGAAGATCACCAGAAAAGATTTTTTCTCCCTTCTTAATATCGCTTCTATGATGGTTTAAGTAGGTGACTCCCACATCTGCAATGTTGGCAATATTTGTCTGACCATGTAAACCCCACAGAATATCATAATCTCCATATACAGACTTATTTGAAAAATCAGCCCATTTGTCATATTGAAGAATCCAGCCATCCCTTCTACCGATAAACTCAGTAGAATTAGCACCGGCCGTCAACCTGATGTACTCTTCATCCGGCAACAAATCCCCAGACTTGACTCCCTGCCAATTTTTAAGATCTGTACGATCGAAACCAATATACGAACGACCTGAAATGTCGTTCTGTGCCATTATAAATGGACGTGTTCTTGAAAGCACAGTTGTAAATTTCAAAGATGATGTCCAGATATCCCAGCGAACGCCCTGAAAATTGAGCTTATTCATTGTAAGTGGGGTGAAACGGGTCTGTATCTGAGAACCTACAAGAAACATGGACTTCATTTCACCAAGAGCATCCTGTGCGATAACAACATTGTTGAAGTTATCAGACATTACTGAAGTCTGAAACATATTGCTATATGCACTATCTGTAACTTCCGGTGTTAAATCGTCATCGGTGTCAAATGTGTTGTTGCGGTTTGTTTCCAAACCATAGATCAGATAACCGTTAACGACATGCGAACCGAACTTGTCGAAATAGGGAATCTTCTGTTTTTCTATCGCCTTCTTGGCGAACCCTTTTTTTCCATAGTTCTCATAGTAATCACTCTCCTCCTGCAACGATGACTGCAGCGATTCCTGCGCAAACACATTTACGAGCTGCGCCGCAGCAAACATATATACAAAGAGGATCCCAATCTTACGCTTCATGCTTCCTCCAAACGGTGATTTGAAATCATTAATCTTCCGCAACTATTGCTCCCAAAAAAATATAAGAGGTCTAAGATAAATATTACGATCATCATGAGTCAAATTTGTATACAAGAACTCCCCAAAAATTTTGTGTCACAAATATGTAATGCAAAATCCGTGTACATTCTACACTTTAGCACAATCAACTGATTTTAAACAAGATAAATTTTATGACAACTTCCAGAGTGCCAGGTTTTTGAACAGCGAACCGCCAACTATCTATTAAATGGTATGACCCTGTATTCTTTGGCAGAAAGCCCAATTGCTGAAGCATAATCTCTTGCAGCAGTCTCTGAACCGAATCGGCCGACCGTCACGATGAACAAGGACTGACCATTCCGGGTATCTTTGAGTATTTCAGGCTTCCACTCACCTGATATTTTTTTTGATACAGCTTCTGAAAGCGAAGAGGCGTTGGCTTTACTTTGAAATGCGCCTAATTGAATCGAGTAACGGCTAGACTCTGATGGCTGCTGAACCTCAAAATTCCCGCTTTCAATCGATCGCGGAAAGAACTTAAGCAGCTTTTCTTTCCAAAGAGAAGCCTCTTCGACGTTTCCTGTTTTTTGAGCATTATTGTAGTTCTGAAACCAGATTGAACTTAATAGAGAACTATCCGCGAACGAAGAAGCCTTTTTCAACTCATCCGATGAGGATTTCCAGCTTTTTTCGCCAGCATAAACGACACCCAGAGAGAGATGAGCGCGGGAATACCAAAAAGCATCTGATCGATTAATCTGGTCCCAGGATGCCTTTGCGCTATCTCGTTTTGAATCAGAAAGATAGGAAACTCCCTTCCAATAAAGAGCTTCCGCTTTCAACTTGGACTTCGGATAGTTTCTAATAAAACGGCCGAATGAAACAACAGCCTGACTATAGTTACCCATGGCGAGTTCGCCCTTACAGTCACGAAGAATGGTTTCCTCCGAAACGGTGGCGCTCTGAATTAGGGAAAACGCAAATAAAACAAGAAAAGGAATCGCCCTCAAATTATACCTCGTAGGGGTTCCAGGCACCGCATGCAGAGCACTTCCAGCTCGGATTCTCTGTTCTTTCACCGCAGGATTTGCAACGGAATCTCTTTTTCGCAGGAACAAGCTGAAGAACATCCTTTACGACCTCTTTTATTTCCTCAAAACTGCTTCCGCCATCTACCATCTGGTGGAGCAATTCGGCCTGAGCCTCTCTTGAATCGGGTGATATTTCTATTACTTTTCTGCATAGCACCATAGCCTCATCTCGTTCACCCATTCTGGCCATGTAGGCCGCGAGAGCCAACATTGCATCGATATTGTTTGGCTCATTCTCAAGAAGTTCTCTGTAAATTCTGCCAACCTCATGATAAGCTCCGCCTTCGAAATAAAACTTCTCGATCCTACTGAACAGCAGATGTGCATGTTTGGGCATTTTATCAAAAAACTTCGACCAGTATTCGAGCGCGTCATCAACTCTTTCAGCCTGAAAATAGGAGTCGGCAATAAGAATATAGGGCCATGGAGAATTTGAATTCCTCTTTATGGCCTCTTTGAATCTTAGTCTTGCAGCATGTCCATCAGTTTTCATAAGTGCCTTGCCGCTCTCAAGACAATAGAGTTCATATCGAGGATCCGGCTGATCTTTAACCTTCTCAAGCTCGCTTAACGTATCAAGCGCTTTTTCCCATTCCTCGGTTACTTCATAGATTTTAAGCAATTCTTCTAGAATGAGTTTGTTCTTTGTTCCGCCGGCAGCCTCTTTTAGAAGGGATTCGGCCTGTTGATACTTTTTCAGGGCGATATAGTCACGTACTAGCGCAAGCTGCACCCTTTTTCTTTTGTCGCCTGTTAGAGAGGGACGCATCAACAATTCCTGATGAATTCTTTCAGCCTTATCGACTTTTCCCATTTCACGAAAAATATTACCGGCATGATAAAATGCGTCTACTTTTTCAGAATTGAGTCTCGCACACTCAACAAGCAGACGAAGAGCTTCATCGCGCTGGCCATCAACATAGAGATTCAATCCTATTAGATAAACCTCTTCAGCAGTATCTTCACGTCTAACCATCGGCTTCATTTTGCCTCCAAAGCACCCTGTTCAATCATTTTTAGTATTCTGCTCTTCGTCAAGAGTCAACGCCTGATTTCTGTAGCTGTTAAGCTCCTGTCTGAGATTCTGAACAAGTCTATCTTTTTCGGCGAGTTCAGACTTCAACTTATAAAAATTAAGCATCGATATAATAAACCAGGTCATGAAACCAACAGCAAAGGAGATAAGCAGCAGAACAAGTATTGAGGTCTCTCCAGTGCTGCCGAAACCATAATGAATATTACCCGTTCCATCCTTGTTATAACCGACAAAGAGACTCAAAGCAAGAACCAGCACCGCTATAAGAAACCAGCGTATCATCCACATTTTACACTCCCTCCCTTTCACCTTCAAGAGCCCAGCCGGTGGAACCAGTTACTCGTACAGTCAAGAACGAACCAACCTCAGAAGCTGTTCCATCTAATATAACATTTTTGAATGTTCTAGTGCGGGCAGTAATCTTCGATGGATTTCTGGGACTTACCCCTTCGACAATGACCTCTTCAATATTGCCGATACATTGACTGTTTTTAGCTTTAGTTATTTCCATCTGAACATTGATTATCTCGTTCACCCGTGCAACCTTTATCTCCCTTTTTAGCTGTTCCTCCATTGAAGCGGCCTTCGTCCCCTTGCGTTTTGAATAAATGAACATAAAGCCAGCATCGTAGCCGATATCTTTTACAAGCTGGAGCGTCAAAGCATGGTCTTCGTCGCTTTCTCCGGGAAATCCGCTCAATATATCTGTAGATAGAGCTATTGAAGGAACCCTTTTTCTAATTTTATCTATCAGCAATCTGTAATCTTTATTTGTGTAGCCCCTGTTCATAGCTGCCAGTATTTTATCCGAGCCGGATTGTACCGGGAGATGGAGATACTCACACAGAGTGGACAATTCTCCGAAGCAGTTTATAAGATCATCAGAAAGATCTTTCGGATGAGAGGTCATAAAGCGAACTCTTTTCAACCCTTTTATTTTGTCAATATGCCTTAGAAGGTCATGAAAACGTAAATCGCCATCTTTGTATGAGTTTACATTTTGCCCCAGGAGAGTAACTTCAGGAAACCCTTCAGAAACAACACCTTCTATTTCACGGATAATGTCCTTAGAAGGTTTACTGCGCTCCCTGCCGCGTACATATGGAACAACACAATATGAACAGAAGTTGTCGCATCCGCGCATTACCTGAACCCAGGTATTGACACCCTTTTTCCTGACAGGAGAGAAACCTGAATAAAAACCGTTCTCATCATCAGTTGAGCTGACACTCACTCGAACTCCGCCCTCAAGCTCAGAAAGGAATTTGTAACGATCGGGGCCTATTACATAATCAATCGGAAGATCTTTAAGAAGGGATTCACCCTCATGTTCTGCCAGACAACCTGCGACAGCAATTTTTATTTTCTTTCTATTGCGAAGTGGTTTAAAACGGCAGATTTGTGCCTTTACTTTTGAAACAGCAGTATCTCTAACTGCACAGGTGTTTACAATTATGAGATCTGCGTTTTCTATATCGTCAACAGAAAGATAACCGGCTGAGGCCAGGATTCCCGAAATTGCCTCGCTGTCAGATACGTTCATCTGACAGCCGTAGGTTTCAATAAAAAAGGTTTTCAAGTGTTTATTATGGAGCCCGTCTTACACAGCGAAAGCCAATACCTGTAAAACCAACAAGTGGATTGGCATAATCTCTACTATTTGTAAATAATTTTGCAGATGATGACCATTTAGGGGTATCACTACAAGTCGCATCACCCCCACGATGAATTTTAGCCGAAGTATTTACATTGTTAATGTAGTTAACTCTAAACAAACGGCGTTCATTAATAAATCCGTCATGACACCACTCTGCAGCATTTCCACTCATATCATATAACCCGAATGAGTTTGGCTGAAATAATGCAACGTTTGAAAAACCATAGGATAGATAATAGCCGTGAAAATATTTTCTAGACAATACGGTTGCAACCTCAACAAACATTGTATCTTTATTTGTAAATGATCTTTGCGTTTGAATTCGACGTTCAGAAAACTCAGACAAATTTGAGACAATCGTATCATAAAATACTTTGTTTACATTTGCCTTCAACGCCAACGAATCATAAATAACAGTGCCAAACGTATCTTTTTGAAAATACCATTCTCTACCTGCGCTATCATACACTATATCACGATAACGCACTCTTTTTGCCAAAGTGTCAATCGTACTATTATTTTTCTTCTTGTATACATAATAATAGTCAACAATATTAAACTTAAGATTATCATCAGTTCTCCTAATGATTGAATCCTTTGTTACGTAATTGGAATCATATGAAACAAATGTATTGGTATCAAACAACACAGAACTATCATAATATATCTGACATCTATAGTGTTGGCTAAATACGTTTGTCCTAACCAAGGACATAGTATCATAAACACCGATAAAAACAGTGTCTTTAATCCCAGATGAGTTTGAAAAACGAGAATGGACACTTATACTCTTAGGCAGAAACCTGGCAATGCATTTTGCAGAAAACAAATCGAAAGCAAATGAATAATCAAAAGCAAGTTTCGATGTATCAATGCGCTCTACATTACCATAATTTGCTAAAAGTGGGCCGATGTTCCCCGTTGACGTACCGTAAGTTAAATTTCGTTCCCCCCCTTTTGCAGCATACTCCCACTCATCTTCAGATGGCAGACGGTAACCAGTAGCAAACAAATTCACTGCAGGACCAACACCAGTATTAGGATCCCAACCAGTCGTATCATAAACTTGGGTTAATCCTGCGGAAGCAGTTCTTTTTATGCAAAACCGCACTGCATCAAACCAAGTAATTCGTGTTTTAGGATGATTTCGTGGAATGGAGTCTGTCGAATCACGCATAACAGCCATCCACTCAGACTTCGTAATTTCAGAAACATCCATATAAAAGGATTTTGTTATAAATGCAGTATCACCATTTTCATCAATAAAACCACTTGCTGAATGAAAGGTGTCTGTATCATTTCCAGGAGTAAAATAGATGGAGTCAAAAGTTGGTATAAGAACCATACTTCCAACGATTGAACCAGAAGACATATTCTTACCTGAAAGTTTATATAACCTAACTATCGAATCATTCCCGCCCTTCGGATCATTGACTAATACCATACCAATGGCTGGATCCCTCTGTCTTTCACAAGAAGTCATACCCAAAAATAGGGCAACTGAAAATAGAATACTAATTATCAGATAATTTTTCATTTCAAATCCATCCTAACGCTTATAGTTATAGAAAAGCAAAAATAATTAACTTCACAGTCTTAAACAAAAAAAAAGAACCCGCCGGCCGCCTTTTCGTGTTTAAAGGCAATCAGCAAGTCCCCTTTTATGTCCTACTTTGATAAAGATAGTCCTGAAACTTTCAATTGTCAAATTTTATCTTTAAACATATGCTTACCACACTTATACCTATCACAGTCGCAGCAGTTGCAGGCTTTATTGCCGCCTGGATAATTCAGAAATATCGATTAGCCGCTATAGAAGCGGGGCTTAAGGCGGAAAACATCGGATCTACAACCTTATTAGCCGAAAGAGAGAGGCAGCTTATCGAAGGAAAGCGGGAAGCTGAAGAAATTCAAAAACGGCTTGCTGTTGAATTTGAAAACCTTGCAAACAGAATATTTGATGAAAAAAGCGCAAAATTCACTGAACAGAATCGTTCAAACCTGGATCAACTGCTAACACCACTTAATACACGCATCAAAGAGTTCAGTGAAACCGTAAACAAAAACTTCCTCGACGAAAACCGCGAACGGGGTATTTTAAAATCAGACCTGACACGGCTTCATGAACTGAACCAGAAAATGGCTGCTGAAGCGGCCAATCTTACCAATGCCTTAAAAGGGGAATCAAAAACCATAGGTGATTGGGGAGAACATGTTCTGGAAACAATTCTCGAAGCCTCCGGACTTGAAAAAGGGGTACAGTATTATTCGCAAAAAAGCTACACAAATGACTCCGGAGAGATCCAGCGCCCCGACATTCAGGTAAAAATGCCCGAAAACCGGAATGTTATTGTCGATTCAAAAGCGACACTGTCATATTATCAGAAGTATTATTCAACAGAATCAATAGATGAGAAAAAGATTTTCTTAAAGAAACATGCAGATTCGGTAAGACAACACATGGAAATGCTCTCTGCAAAAAAGTATGATCACCTTGAAGGACTTAACAGCCCCGACTTTGTCTTTATGTTTATCCCGGTAGAACCTGCCTACACACTTGCACTGCAATATGATCCGGAACTCTTTAATGAAGCCTTACGTAAAAGAGTTGTAATCACCGGTCCTTCATCTCTTATGGCTTCATTGAAAATCATATCGACCATGTGGCGTTATGAATACCAGAACAGAAATGTTACAGAGATAGCCAAACAGGCCGGTTTACTGTTTGATAAATTCGTTTTATTTGTTGATGCACTTGAAGAGGTCGGCGTTAAGATGAATTCTGCAAAAGAGGCCTACGACATGGCATTCAAAAGGATGAAAACAGGCAGCGGGAGCCTTATCACTTCAGCGCAGAAAATTGTAAAGCTTGGCGCTAAATCAACAAAAACTCTGGACCCTGTTCTTCTAACAGAATCGGAAGAAGAAGATGGCAAATCCTAAAATTGACCCATCATGGCTGTCGGTAATGGGCGACGAATTTGAGAAGCCCTATTTCCTTGAACTTAAAACTTTCCTGCTGAGCGAAAAAGAGATGTATACTGTTTATCCTCCGGGAAACAGGATCTTTGCTGCGTTTGATACAACACCCTTTGACAAAGTGAAGGCTGTAATAATCGGACAGGACCCATACCACGGAGAGGGCCAGGCAAACGGCCTCTGTTTTTCTGTCAACTTTGGAATCAGAACACCTCCATCTCTTATAAATATTTACAAAGAGCTCAATACTGATTTAGGACTGCCGATCCCTCCATCAGGCAATCTTGAAAAGTGGGCGCAGAACGGTGTATTACTTTTAAACGCCACACTTACTGTGCGTGCAAATACAGCCGGCAGCCACCAGAAAAAAGGGTGGGAGACATTTACTGATGAAGTAATTAGAAAAGTCTCATCGCAAAAAAGGAATGTAGTCTTTCTACTATGGGGTAACTATGCCCGGGCCAAAGCGGAATTAATAGACTCGTCCAGCCATCTGGTTCTTACAGCCGCACACCCCTCCCCTCTTGCACGGGGGGCCTTTTTCGGCTGCAGACACTTCAGTAAAACTAATGAATATCTCACAAAGAATGGCATTGAGCCCATTGACTGGAAACTGTAAGGGGCCTACAACTTTTTACAGTTATAAACCCCTTAGTATTTGGAGGTGACACCCGGATTCGAACCGGGGAATAAAGCTTTTGCAGAGCTTTGCCTTACCAACTTGGCGATGTCACCGTATATTCGACCTATTTCGACTGCGAGAAAGATATATAAAGAACAGGGCCTTGAGCAAATCCAACGTTAGTATACTTGCCGGTTATACATTAAACTTAAAAAACATGATATCGCCGTCAGCAACCACATACTCGCGACCTTCGGAGCGTATTTTACCTGCAGAACGGATGGCTGTTTCCGTTTTAAACTTCTCAAGATCACCAAGAGTATAAACATCAGCCTTGATGAACCCTTTTTCGAAGTCGGTATGAATTACGCCTGCCGCCTGAGGTGCTGTATAACCTTTATGTATTGTCCAGGCACGATTTTCATCTTCGCCTGCCGTAAAGAACGTATACAATCCAAGAAGCTTATAGGCGGCGCGTGCTAGTGTAGTAAGGCCTGGCTCTTTGAGTCCTGCGCCTTCAAGGAATTCACCTCTGTCCTCCTGTGCAAGCTCAGCAATCTCCGCCTCAAGCTTACCGCAAAGAATGACAACAGCAGAACCTTCCTCTTCGGCGCGCTTTTTTACTGCATCGACAAGGGCATTCCCTTTTAGGCTCTTTTCGTCAACATTAGCAGCATATAGAACAGGTTTACCGGTGAGTAGATGAAGTTCTCTGATCTGAACCTTCTCTTCGGCTGTGAGAGTGAGTCTGCGGATTGGAACCCCCTTGGACAGCGAATTCTGAATTTTTTCGAATGTAGCCAATGCAGCCTTAGCATCTTTATCGCCTGAACGGGCGCTCTTACCCATTCGCTGAACACCGCGCTCAACTGTTTCATAATCAGCAAGCATTAGTTCCGTATCAATAATTTCGATGTCGCGTACAGGGTCAAGAGAAGACTCTACATGTACAACATCCGCATCTTCGAAACAGCGGACTACATGAATTACAGCATCAACATCTTTGATGTGGCCAAGAAACTGGTTTCCGAGCCCTTCACCCTTTGATGCACCTTTAACTAATCCTGCAATATCAACAATTTCAATATAGGTGGGCACAACCTTTTTTGTGGGAATGAGTTCTGTAATTTTATCAAGCCGTTCGTCAGGAACAACAACAACACCGGTATTCGGATCTATAGTGCAGAAAGGATAGTTGGCCGCCTGCGCCTTACCGCTTGTGAGCGCGTTGAAGATCGTTGATTTGCCTACATTTGGAAGACCGACAATACCTGCTGCAAGACCCATTGAATTCTCCTTGTACCTTAAAAACGCTTTATTAACTCATCAGTTTTCTGAAATCATTGAACAGATAAAGCGAATCGTGTGGTCCCGGAGAGGCCTCAGGATGATACTGCACAGAGAATGCAGGATATTTCTTACTCTTTATTCCTTCAACAGTATTATCGTTCAGATTCATATGGGTGATTTCCACACCCTTACCTTTAAGAGAATCGATATCGGAGCAGAATCCGTGATTCTGACTTGTTATCTCGATAGCATTTGTCTTAAGATTCTTCACAGGATGGTTTCCACCACGGTGACCGAATTTAAGTTTATATGTTTTTCCGCCAAGAGCTAGTGTGAGAATCTGGTGACCGAGGCAGATGCCGAAAATTGGCAGCTTACCAAGAAGTGATTTTACAGTTTCAATTCCATAAGTAACGGCGGCAGGGTCGCCTGGGCCGTTAGATAGAAAGAGTCCGTCTGGCTTATATGCAAGAATCTCTTTTGCTGTTGCTGTGGCCGGAACAACCTGTACCGAGCAGCCGTGAGAAACGAGCAATCGGAGTATATTCTGTTTTATACCGTAATCTATTGCAACAACTTTGAATTCAGCTTTTGGTGTTTTTGTTTTTCCAACAATATCAACTACCGGTTTCTTCCATGTGTAAGGCTTTTTGCAGGAAACCTCTTTCGCAAGGTCGCGTCCTGCCATACTTGGATATTCTGCAAGTTTTGCTTTAAGCACGTCAACAGAATCGCCGGTTGTAGAAAGAATGCCGTTCATTGCACCCTTCTCACGGATATATCGGACAAGCATTCTGGTGTCTAGGCCTTCAATCCCCATTACACCGGCACCCTTAAGATAGTCTGACAGGGATTTTTCAGAACGCCAGCTACTTGTTACGGCGCTGTTCTCTTTAACCACAAAGCCGGCAACCTGTACCCGATCCGACTCAACGTCGTCATTGCAAGTGCCGTAGTTGCCCTGAAGCGGGTAAGTCATAGTGATAATCTGATCACGGTATGACGGGTCGGTAAGAATTTCCTGATAACCGCACATTGACGTATTGAAAACAACTTCACCGCACTTCTCACCAGCGGCGCCGAAGCTCCGTCCTGTGAACATTGTGCCATCTTCGAGCAAAAGTATCGCTTTCATTTAATCTCTCTCTAATATGTTTTTAGTTGTAGATATATTTCCCATAGGATATTGGCCTGAAAAACAGGCATAACAATAATCATCACATTCGTCACCTGCACACTTGCGCAAGCCCTTGATTGAAAGGTGCCCCAAAGAGTCAACACCAAGATAGCGGCGCGTCTGCTCAACGGTTTTACTGCTGGCTATCAGCTCGTCTCTGCTTGGGAAATCCATGCCGTAGAAACAGGGGTTGCATACTGGTGGTGAAGAGACACGTATATGAACCTCTTTTGCGCCTGCAGAAAATACAAGTGAGACTAGCTGTTTTAATGTTGTGCCTCTTACAATAGAGTCCTCAACAATGATAACGCGTCTGTCTTTCAGAACGCCCTTGACAGGATTGAATTTGAGCTTTACTTTTGCATCTCTGTCACCCTGAACCGGGCTGATGAAAGTACGGCCGACATAGTGATTTCTGATAAGACCTATTTCAAAAGGAATACCGGATGCCTGCGCATAACCAAGAGCTGCAGTATTGCTGCTGTCTGGAACAGATATAACAATATCAGCTTCTACAGGAAATTCCCGAGCCAGCTCTTTGCCAAGGGCTCTTCTGACTCGGTCAACGCTATGCTTAAAAATTCTTGAATCGGGACGCGAGAAATAGATGAATTCAAAAATGCAGTGTGCCTTCTTTTTCTGTTTCGCAAAAAAGGTTGACTTAACCCCTTCAGGCCCTATAACAACCATTTCACCCGGTTCAATATCGCGTTCATATTTTGCACCGATAATGTCAAGCGCACATGTTTCAGATGCCACCACCCAGCCATCTTTTAATTTACCAAGACATAGCGGTCTAACCCCATAAGGATCACGGGCTGCAACAAGATGTTTTGAGGAAATAAAGAGTAGGGAATATGCTCCTTTAACCTGATGCAGTGCGGCAAGAATATTTTCAGATAAGCTTCTCTTCTTGGATCGGGCAATTAAATGAAGAAACACCTCACTGTCGTTTGTCGAATGAAATATAGATCCCTGCTTTTCCATCTCTTTGCGCAGCAGACCTGCATTTACAAGATTACCATTATGGGCAACAGCAAGCTGCCCACCCTGATAGTTTACAAGGATGGGTTGTGAATTTATCAAATTCGAACTGCCGGTTGTTGAGTACCTGGTGTGCCCTACCGCAATGTGTCCTGCAAAACCTGGGATTCTATCCATCTTTCGAACCATATTTGAAACAAGCCCCTGAGTCTTGTAGCACTTTACAAGAGTGCCGTCACTGACAGCAAGACCAGCACTCTCCTGACCTCGGTGCTGAAGGGCATGCAGACCTAAGGAAGCCAGATGAACAGCATCCTTGGATCCATAAACGCCGACTATACCGCACTCTTCATGAATTTCATCGATCACAGGAACCCCTTATCTTCCTCTGCGCCATCCCAGCAGTATGTACACAGTTTTTCTTTAGGTAGACCTATTGCTTCCACCAAATCGTCAAGACGTTGAAACTGCAGAGTTGTAAGCTCAAGTCTCTTTCTGATTCGCTCTACCATAGCAGCATATTTTTCGCTGTCCGGATTGCAGTATTCTTCTAAATGTAAATCTTCTCTGCCTTCAAGCTCCTTAATAGCTTTTCTGGCAGCTAAATCCATAATTGAGCGGGAGCGGGAGAACTGAAGGAATTTACAGCCATATACAAGCGGTGGACAGGCAGGACGCATATGTATTTCAGCTGCACCTGCATCATATAGGCGCCTTACTGTATCCTGCAGCTGCGTTCCGCGCACAATGGAGTCATCGCAAAAGAGAATATTCTTTCCTTTTATCAACTCAGGCACTGGCAGCAGTTTCATTCTTGCAACAAGATCTCTAGTTCCCTGTTCTGTCGGCATAAAGCTTCTTGGCCATGTCGGTGTGTATTTTGCAAAAGGACGTCCATATGGAACCTTTGCTTCATTTGCGTAACCAATTGCATGAGCAACACCGGAATCTGGAATTCCGGCTACACAATCAGGTTTAACATTATCACGATTTGCTAGCGCTGCACCACATTTGTAGCGACACCCTTCAACACCAATTCCTTCGTATGTTGATCCAGGATAACCGTAATAGACCCATAGGAAGGCGCAGATTTGAAGTTTTTCGCCTGGCTTTTTAAGCTGCTCTTCACCTTCTGCTGTAATTCTGACAACTTCGCCTGGTCCGATATCTCTAACGAGATCATATCCAAGATTTGGAAATGCGCAGGATTCAAACGTAACAGCCCAGCCATCATCTTTCTTGCCAAGAATAACAGGTGTTCGACCTAGCTTGTCACGGCCTGCATAAATGGTGTTTCCGGTAAGAATGAGAATTGAACATGAACCTTCAACCGCCTGGAGAGCGTACTGAATTCCATCTTCAAAAGTCTTCTGTTCATTTATCAAAGTAGCTATTATTTCAGTAGCGTTAACTTCAACACCGCTCATTTCTGAAAAATGGGCACCTTTACTTAGTGCACGTTTTACGAGTTCCTCTGCATTCTTAATAACTCCGACCATCACAATTGCGTAGGTACCAAGATGAGAACCGATGATGAGCGGCTGATCTTCATAATCGCTTATGACGCCAATACCGCAGGGACCTGCCATTTTCTTTACATCATCATTAAACTTTGACCTGAACTGCGAATTAGAGATATCATGAATATAGCGCTGAATATTACCATCTTTTGCAACAGCGAGCCCACCCCTTCTTGTTCCGAGATGACAATGATAGTCTGTCCCGTAATATAGGTCGGTAACACAATCTGTTTTTGATACTACACCGAAAAAGCCACCCATTGAAGTGTCTCCTATTTCTTATAATAATCCTGTAAGGGCTTCACATCCATTGACTTACTACGCAAGCTCTTTATCGCTTGAACTACAGCAGAAGCCGCACGCTTTGTCGTTACATATGGAATACCGCGATCGAGAGCGGACCTGCGAATAGAAAATGAATCCTTAAGAGCGAGATGATCTTCAGAGGTATTGATAATGAAATCAATTCTGCCGCCGTTAATCAAATCGACAATATTCGGGCTGCCTTCCGATAATTTAAAAACAAATTCTGACGGAATATTATTCTTAACAAGCTCAAGGCAGGTTCCTTTTGTAGCAACAAGTTTAAAGCCCATCTTATGAAGTTCCATAGAGAGTTCAACAGCCTTCTGTTTATCACACTCTTTAACAGAGACAAACACGCACCCTTTTTCAGGTAGTGTGTTTCCTGCAGCCATCTGCGACTTGGCATAGGCCATAGCGAAATCTGAATCAACACCCATAACTTCGCCTGTTGAAAGCATCTCAGGTCCAAGGACAGGATCAACTCCAGGGAATTTGATGAATGGGAAAACAGCCTCTTTAACAGAAACATATGAAACTGTTTTCTCGACTGTGAACCCAAGTTCTTTCAGAGTTTTACCAGCTTGAATTTTGGCAGCAAGCTTAGCAAGAGGAACACCGATTGTTTTTGAAACAAATGGTACAGTTCGTGATGCACGAGGATTCACCTCAAGTATGTAGATGACATCATCTTTAACTGCAAACTGAATATTGATAAGTCCTCTTACCTCAAGCTCTTTTGCGAGAAGGACAGTTTGACGCTTAATCTCTTTAACAACTTCAGGCTTTAAATTTACAGGCGGAAGAGAGCATGCAGAGTCTCCGGAATGGATACCTGCCTCTTCAATGTGCTCCATGACTCCGGCAATTACTACTGTTTCGCCGTCGCAAATTGCATCGACATCGACTTCAGCTGCATCATTCAGGAATTTATCGATAAGGACAGGATGCTCAGGAGAAGCAGCCATAGCGCGTTCGAAACAGGCCATAAGGGAAGATTCATTGTACACTATCTCCATCGCGCGGCCGCCAAGAACAAAGCTCGGTCTTAACAGAAGAGGATAACCAAGTCTGCGTGCCACTTCAAGTGTTTCGTCATAACTGCGGGCTGTGCCGCTTTCCGGCTGCAGCAGCTGCAGTTTATCAATAACTTCCTTAAACAGCTTTCTGTCTTCCGCTCTGTCGATTGATTCAGGACTTGTTCCGATTATCGGAACTCCTGCCTCTTTCAGCGATGTTGACAATTTAAGAGGTGTCTGACCGCCGAACTGAACAATAACTCCATCCGGTTTCTCTTTATCCATGATATTCATTACATCTTCAAATGTAAGCGGTTCGAAGAAGAGTTTATCCGAAGTATCATAGTCTGTTGAAACAGTTTCCGGATTGCAGTTTACCATAATGGATTCTATACCGATTTCGCGAAGAGCGAAACTTGCATGAACACAGCAATAATCAAACTCAATACCCTGGCCGATACGGTTCGGACCGCCGCCAAGAATAACAATTTTACGTTTGTTTGTAGGATAAGCTTCACACTCGGTTTCATAGGTTGAGTAAAGATATGGAGTGTGTGCTTCAAACTCAGCACCGCATGTATCAACCATTTTATAAACAGGTCCGAGTCCAAGCCCTTTTCTGAACTTTCTGAATTCAATTTCTTTAGTACCAAAAATTGAAGCTAGATAGTTATCAGAAAATCCGAGCTCTTTTACAACGCGCATTTCATCTGCGTCTAGACTCTTTCCCTCTTTTGCGGCCTTCTTCAATTCCTGCTCTTTACGGATAATCTGCAATATATTTTCAAGAAACCATGGATCGATTCCCGTTGTATCGTAAACCTCTTTTACCGATACGCCCCGCCTCAGAGCCTCTGCGACGTACCAAAGTCTGTCCCAGAAAGGTTTCTTAAGTTTTTCCATAAGGAAGGATGAAGGTGTATTTGCATCACGATAAACAGGTTCGAGATATTGGTTATCAAGACTGAATCTGCCGATTTCGAGTGAGCGGATAGCCTTCTGCAGAGACTCTTTGAAAGTTCTGCCGATAGCCATTGCCTCGCCTACAGACTTCATTTGGACTGTAAGTGTTGGATCTGCCTTTTTGAACTTTTCAAAAGTAAAGCGCGGAAATTTAACAACACAGTAATCGATAGTCGGTTCGAAACAGGCAGGCGTTTTCTTTGTGATGTCGTTTGGAATTTCGTCGAGTGTGTAACCGATGGCAAGTTTTGCAGCAATTTTAGCAATTGGAAAGCCTGTAGCCTTTGACGCAAGTGCTGAAGAGCGTGAAACACGGGGATTCATTTCGATTACGTAAAGCTTGCCATCTTTTGGATTAACTGCAAACTGGATATTCGAACCGCCCGTTTCAACGCCGATTGCCCGAATGATTTTAAGAGAAGCATCGCGCATCAGCTGATATTCTTTATCGGTAAGAGTCTGGGCAGGTGCTACTGTAATGGAGTCGCCGGTGTGAACTCCCATCGGGTCAAGATTCTCAATTGAGCAGACAATAACCACATTATCTTTGCGGTCACGCATGACTTCAAGCTCAAACTCTTTCCAGCCGATAACTGATTCTTCAACAAGAATCTGGCGGCGCGGAGAGAGATTAAGACCCCACTCAGCCATCCGTTTGTACTCGTCCATATTATTGGCGATATTGCCGCCCATTCCGCCTAATGTAAAAGAAGGACGAATAATTGCAGGGAAGCCGACCTTCTTAATGACATCCATAGCCTCGTCCATGCTGTGAGCCATTCCGCTCTTTGGTACAAGGAGGCCGATATCCTGAATGATCTTTTTGAAAAGGTCTCTCTTTTCAGCTTTGTTGATTGATTCTAGGTTCGCTCCAAGCATTCTTACTTTATGCTTTTTAAGAACACCTCTTTCGGCAAGAGCAACAGCCATATTCAGACCTGTCTGACCTCCAAGTGTAGGAAGCAGCGAGTCTGGCTTTTCCTTCTCAATAATCTTTTCGATTATTTCGGGAGTAATAGGTTCAACATAGGTTCTATTGGCCATTTCAGGGTCAGTCATGATGGTGGCCGGGTTGCTGTTTATAAGAACAACCTCGATGCCTTCAGCGCGCAGAACCTTGCATGCCTGCGAACCGGAATAGTCAAACTCACATGATTGACCGATTACGATAGGACCGCTGCCTATGATAAGTACTTTCTTTATTTTCGGATCTCTTGGCACTAGTATCTCCCTTTTCTAAGTCACAAATAAATTAGTTGTCGAAAAATTCGGATCGCTGGTGAGATTCATCCCAAGCTTCCGTAAACCAGCTTCATCGCCCGGCGTAGGAATGTGGGTCATGTGAATCTCGCAGCCATGCAGCTCTTTAAGTTTGTCAAGCGCCATCTGTGCAGTCGGATTTGTTGTCGCACTTATTGAAAGCGCTATTAGCGCCTCATCGAGCGAAAGACTTATCTGTTTTGAGCTGTATACATTACGTTTAAGAGCACTTATGGACTCCATGATGTTTGGCGAAAGAAGGTGCATTGAATCCGGAATACCGGCGAGCAGTTTAACTGCATTCATAACACAGGCGGCCGCAGCGTGCATCAGCGCTGAATTTTTACCGGTTACTATTTTTCCATCTGCCGTTTCTATTGCTGCACCGCAGAAAATACCTTCATTTCCTTTACCGCCTGTCTCAGCCTCAACAGCAGCTTTTCTGGCAGCATTTACAACTGGGCGATCCTCTGGTTTGAGGTCAAGATTACGCATGATAAGTTCAGAACGCTGTACTGTCTCTTTTGAAGCAAGTCCCATCATATATTCGCAGGAATAGCGGAAAAAGCGACGGATAACCTCTTGTTTACTTGCCTCCTGAACAACGGCGTCATCTGTTATTGCAAAACC
>JAEUSG010000743.1 GCA_016788315.1 Fibrobacterota bacterium
ATGAGGAATTACTTACAACTTTGTTCTTTATCTCGGCAGGAGTTGGAGACCAATGCTGAAAACCAGCTGAGGCATAGGGTGTGAATGTACAGTTACGGAATTTTTGGATCAGTCCCGCATTCAAATTGGTTAGCATTATGCTACCTCTTTCATGGTATCCAGCAATTTCACCAAGATCAGGATTTGCAAGTGAGTAAGAAAAAGCAAAGCTGTAGTCTTTATAGTTTACTCCAAAATCGCCAGTTGTTACTAAAAATGTTGGCAGCAGCGCATCGAATTCAGACAAAGGAATTCCTTTTCCAAGGCCAACACTATAGTTCATTCCTTTTTCCAAAAGCCCATCAATTTTATATAGCTCCTCAATATTTGCCGAAAAAGAGGTGTCATAGTCGGGTCTGCTGAATTTAAGTTCACCAACTTCAATTGCAGATAGTATTGTTGTGAAAATGAGGACTAGGAGAAGAACAATTGGCATATTGAGACAAATTACCCCATTTTCAGGTAGTTTTGCAATAAAATCCGCCTTTTTTCATAAAATATCCGGTTAAAAATATCCAATTTTGACTATTATTATCGGGTAACCGAATAACAACCTTATCATAAGGCTTAAATATGCTTAAAATCATTCTGCTTTCTTTAGTTTTGTCCTCCTTTGCATATGAACGACCCGAAGGATATTATAAGCATCTATTCATGGATGGTGGCGCGGATTTAACTTCCAGACAATATTTTCCTGGCAGTAACGCCCTTGCCGATTCCCTTAAATACAACTTCGAGTTTGTCGCAACAACTAGTGAAGAGCGTACCGTTAGAATCATTGCCGGTAATCCTGAATCCAGCATTAATCCTGCATATGCACCTGATGATAATGGTTGCATGCTTTACCCGGATGGATCACCAAGGTATATGATGGTCTATGTGAATGGAGGTAATTCAACAGAACATGGTTTGCTGTTAACCGAAAAAGGTAGGCAGAATTTCAGAGATTTTGTGAAAAACGGCGGAAGCTATATTGGTACTTGTGCAGGTGCATTTATTGCAAGTCTGTATAGCTCAACTAGGCCGGAACACAAGCCATACCCATTTTTCGGTTATTTGCACATTTGGCCGGGTTATATGACACCAACGTCGATAGGTACTGCACCAACAAGCGTTTATCCTGGAATGAACATTGAAGATTTAGACACTAATCAGGCTGGTGTTCAAAACCCTCTGCTTCAGTATCATAACTTCGGCGGTGACGCAAACGTTGACTGGGTGCGCCATCATGGTGGTCCCTATATTCCGACCAATCAAACATGGCCGGTCGGAACAGAAATTCTTGGCCGTTATGATACAATCGGTTCAGTTGACAATAACAGAGTCTCCCTTATTGCATACAAAAAGGATTCATTAACCGGCAGAGCTATTCTGAATGGATGCCATCCGGAAGGGGACAGCAGTGGTTTAGATCCAGAGGCAACGGGAGAGCGTTACCAGCTGTTTAGTGCAAAGATTCAATATGCCGCCGCCGGTTTGGGACTGCCAAGGATAAAAGCTGATCTTCTTAACAACGTGCCTCGTACAATGGCAGACAACAGGCTTAAAGGTTATGAAAAGATAGGAGATTGTCAGTACCATCACTATCGGATAACCGTTCCTTCAGGTTCACCATTTTTAAAGGTTGAAGTTGAGAGTGAGAGCGGCTTTCCTTTAAATGTTTATGCGAAGAAGGGAGCCTTCGCATTTAATTCAGTCGTTGATGCTGGAAATAAAGATAAGGTACGAATCGTTAATAAAACTCTTACAGTAGCAACCCCTGAGGCAGGTGAGTGGTTTGTTGCGGTTGAACTTGATACAACGGTAAATGCTGTTCAAAGCACATCCTATGCAGCATATTCAGGTGCAGTCAAAGTACTGAATGGCATTTCTTACAAGATAAAGGCTTCGTTTAATAATACTCTACCTGTGGAATACAATATTAGTGCTACTGCAGGCATACATGGTACCATCACACCGTCAGGTGATGTGAAAGTATACCAGGGTGGAGCTCAGCCATTCTTAATAATTCCAGATACCGGATATGAAGTAGATTTTTTAACGGTTGATGGAGTAAGCAGTAATGCTGTCCAGCTATATATGTTCACTGATATTGCAGCAGCACACACTATTGATGTTAAGTTTAAACAGAGAATATTCGTTGACACTGTTATAGTAGATAATGGTAAAGCAGGAACTTCCTTTACCGGCCAATGGGCAAATTCGACTGCAATGAACAATTATGGAACACAGGCTGTTTATAATGGCAAGACAATGCTGCCGGTTGGCTCGTACACATGGAGTGCACCGATCAAACCGGGTGCTTCCTATTCAGTTGAAATGTGGTGGACAAATGCTTCTAGCAGGCTGGGAAAGATACCTGTAATAATTTCTGACGGCAATACACCTGTTGATACCGTGTATGTTGATCAGAAAGTGAATGGCGGTGTGTGGAATATGCTTATGTTAAGTGAAAAGTTTCTAAGCGATTCAATAAAAGTGAAAATACTTCATAATGGATCAGCAGATAGTACAATTTGTGCAGATGCTGTTAGAATAATGGGAAATCAGCATACCCTTGGCGGTGGGAGTACTGGAGTTGCCGGCAATGTTGTAATCGGTTCTGAAAAAATCGCCATGGCAATTGGACCAAATCCTTTCAATCCTATGGCGAATATCGCATATTATATCAATAATCAGGCTGAGGTTTCGCTCGCTGTATATGACATGCGTGGTAAACTGGTCGCTGAGCCTGTTAGTGCAAAACTTCTCAAAAGCGGTCGATACAATGCAAGCTGGAATGGAAGAGATGCGAGAGGAAGCAACGTTGCAAGCGGTCTATATCTATTTGTTCTGAAAGCGGGCAGTGAGGTTGTCAAAATGAAAGCTGCATTACTTAAATAAGAAAACTGGAGACACTTGATGAAAAAAACTTTATCTATTCTGCTTTTAAGTGTGATGTCAACAGCACTCTTTGCTGAATATACGACTTATGACGATTTGATTAAGATTGTAGATTCTCTAACCTCGCTTAAACCGGAGATTATTGTAAAAAAGAGCTTCGGTGTAACAACTGGGGGGCGGGAATTATTTGCAGTTAAAATCAGCGATAACGCTTCGGTTAATGAGTATGAACCGGAAATCGGCTTTGATGCCGGTACACACGGCAATGAAGTTGTTGCACAGGAGATGGTCTACCGTTTTATGCGGGAGCTGGTAAGAAGTTATGACAGCGATACGCTTGTTAAGAGGTATGTTGATTCGCGCGAGATCTGGATCTTCCCGCTTATAAGTCCGGATGGAAGAATGGAACTTAACAGGTTGACGCATGGTGTAAATCTTAACCGTGACTGGGGCTTTTATTGGAGTCCCGAATTCCTCGGCGAATCTCCATTTGAACTGGTAGAAACACGAGCTGCGGCAAGATGGGTTCTGGATAATAGATTTGTAATACATCAGACAAATCATGATGGCGCTGCATTGTTCGCCTACCACTGGGGCTTTGCACAGAAAAAGTCCGCTGATTCAACCCATTTCACCCTTCTTGGCAATAGATTCGAATCCTTTTCTCCATATATCCAGGTCGGATTTTACACAAGCGGTAATGTTGGTACCGGATCGATGTTTTCTTATGGGGTTATGGGTACAATGGGCTTTACAATGGAAGTTCACGGTACAATTAACCCACCCTATTCAGACTCGATTGTTAATTTGCGCTGGTCCACACAGCGTGGGTCGATGTACGAAATGTTAAACTGTGCAGGTACAGGCATCAAAGGATATGTAAAAGATGCCTCAACCCAAAAGCCGCTTCAGGCCACTGTACATGTTCGACAGATAGGGGCAGGAGTGTTGCGCCCCTCTTTTACCGAACCGACAAATGGTGATTATCACCGCTTTTTAGCTGCAGGAAGCTATGA
>JAEUSG010000755.1 GCA_016788315.1 Fibrobacterota bacterium
AAAATCACAAAGTTTGGTGGCAATATCGAATCTATATCCGGGGCATCGATATCAAGTCACGCATTCACCTCCGCGCTTAACGAAGCCGTTATTCTTGCTAAAGAGAGGATTCCATGTGTTGTACCAGACTCATCTATTTTAGACTCTCTTAAGGTGACAAAATGAACATTCTGCAAACTACTCTCCGTGGTATCATTAAAGAAAATCCTCTTTTTGTTTTAGTCTTAGGCACATGCCCCTCTCTTGCTGTTACAACTTCTCTCATGAATGGTATAGGAATGGGTGTTGCAACCACAGTAGTTCTTATTGGCTCCAACGCTATTATATCAGTTTTTAAAAGTTTGATACCATCAGAAATACGTATTCCTTCCTACATTGTCATTATTGCAACATTTGTTACAGCCATTGACCTTTTGATGCAGGCATATACGCCTGCTCTTTCACAGAGTCTTGGTCTGTTTGTCCCCCTGATAGTTGTGAACTGCATAGTTCTCGGAAGAGCAGAAGCATTTGCATCTAAAAACGGCATTGTTTCCTCGCTTTTTGACGGACTGGGAATGGGGCTCGGATTTACTTTGGCTCTCGCTCTGCTAGGAGCTTCCAGGGAAGTTCTTGGAGGCGGCACAATCCTCGGCTATACACTTATTGAAAGTTATAAGCCTGCCATTTTATTCATCCTTCCTCCAGGGGCATTTATAACACTTGGATTTCTGATTGCAGCATTTAACAGGCTCAACCGCAAGGGGAAGGAGTCTTAAATTATGCAAGCTATACTATTAACAATTCTTGGCGCAGTTCTCGTTGATAACTTCATTTTGGCCCGTTTCCTTGGAATCTGTCCTTTTATCGGCGTATCAAAAAAGAGCGATACCGCTTTGGGAATGGGCCTTGCCGTTATCTTCGTTATGACTATTGCTAATGCGTCAACATGGTTTATCAATCATGCGCTTCTAGTTCCGTACAAGATTGAATATCTTCAGACATTATCATTCATTCTCGTAATTGCTGCCCTTGTTCAAATGGTTGAAATGATGATGAAGAAGGTAAGTCCGGCACTTTATCAGGCACTCGGAATTTTCCTTCCTCTTATAACAACTAACTGTGCAGTATTGGGCTGTGTTCTCCTTTCCGTAAAAGCACAACAGGATTTTGTGACTTCAATAATTTACGGAGCTTCATCGGCTGTTGGCTTCACTCTTGCACTGCTGCTTCTTGCAAGCATAAGGGAGAGACTTGCATTAGCACCAATTCCTAAGGTACTTCAAGGTGTTCCGATTGCGCTGCTCACAGCAAGTATTCTCTCTTTGGCATTCATGGGTTTTGCAGGAATGGGAAAGTAAGATGGAGACTATATTTACCGCAATTATAATCGTTGGTGGTGTCGCAGCAATTTCCGGCCTTGCTATCGGTATTATCTCCCGCGCGTTCGCCGTGAAGGAAAATCCACTTAAGGCTGCTATTGAAGAGTGCCTCCCCGGCGCTAATTGCGGTGGCTGCGGTTATCCCGGTTGCGCAGGCTATGCACAAGCACTTGCAGATGGCAAAACAACCGATACGGCTGCCTGCTCCCCTGGCGGCAATGCAACACTAAAGAGAATCGCAGAACTGCTCGGTACTGATGCTGTTGAAAAAGAGTGCGAAGTTGCACGACTCGCCTGCTACGGCACAAACGACCATTGCGGCACCCGATATAAATATGATGGCATAAAAACATGTGCTGCAGCAAACCTCTTAAACGGTGGACCCAAATCCTGCCCTTTCGGCTGTATCGGTTTTGGCGACTGTACTCCAGTTTGTAAATTTGATGCCATAGCAATGGACTCAGATGGACTTCCTCATGTAAACGAGGAAAAATGTACAGGCTGCGGAAAATGTGTAACAGCCTGTCCTAAAAAAATTCTTTCATTACAGAAAATATCACGAAAGGTCTTTTTGCGCTGCACTTCAACCGATACCGGTAAAGAGGTTCGTGAATACTGCACTGTAGGCTGTATCGGGTGTGGTATCTGTGCAAAAAAGTGTCCTGAAGGCGCTCTTACAATGAAGGACAACATCCCGGTCTGGGATTGGAGCAAGTGCACCTCCTGCGGAATATGTGCAGAGGTCTGTCCTCGCAAAATCATCTTTTATCAGGGAAAACCGGGTAAAGAGAAGAATGCGTAAACAGGGCATTGTTAAGGCCTTTTCCGGCGATAAGGTAATACTTGAAATCAGTCGTGCTTCGGCGTGCGGCAGCTGCTCAAAAAAGGGTGGCTGTTCATCAGCCGATAAGAATGATGTGCTAATTGTCAAACTTCCAAACCCGGGTAATCTTGAAATAAATCAGACAATAGAACTGGAAATGGCCGATTCTGCTATTACCAAAGCGGCGTTTGCAGCATACGGCATTCCTTTAGCCGGTTTTCTGACTGGAGCCTTTATTCCTCAAATTTGGAACAATACTCCAACTGATACAATGAGAGCATTATCTGCATTTATTGGACTAGGTGTAGGTTATTTGTTGATGGCGCTTATTTACAAAGGCAAAAAGGGTGATTGCGAAATCAGGATTGCCGGGCAAGAAGCTCATCAATCTTCTTCCGCATCTTAGCAAGATCAAACGGTTTAGAGAATACTGCATCGGCGTTCATAGAACTTTCAGGGTCGCCTTCATAACGGCCGGAAAATGTACCGGAGATTACAACAATAGGAATATTGCTTAAATCTTTATCCTGCTTGATATGAGTAATCATCTCCTCTCCTCCCATTCGGGGA
>JAEUSG010000785.1 GCA_016788315.1 Fibrobacterota bacterium
TCTGGTATATGGATTTCAAGCCGTGGGTATATTGCTTATCGCCGGTGCCTGGGCGTATAACAATACTGTGGTTCGTTCATGGGAGAGAGGTATAGAGTCACAATCAAATTCGAATGCGAAGAATAATATAGTGATTGGAACTGCCGCCAATTATTCGGGGACTTTTGCATCAAGTACATACAATATCTCTACTGATGCAACAGCATCGGGTACGGGTTCAATAGCTTCGGCATCCGCTACCAGTATTATCAAAGATACAGCTTATGCAACATTTGATTGTCGTCCTAAAAATGGATCTCCAGCGTTCGATGCAGGTGATTCTGTTGGTTTATCCGCGTTATTTCTAAACGACCTTGCTGACACAATTCGACATTACAATGGCTGGGATATCGGCTGTCGAGAAGCTGGTTGGCATCCATTTACGTGGGTTGGGCGTGGTTCAACTGAGAATTGGAATGAAGCTGCTAACTGGGAGGGTGGAGCTGCTCCCGGCACAACTGATACTGCGTTTTATGGAAAACAGTCAAATAAAAATTGTGTAGTAAATATCGCGCCATCAATAAAGGGAATGCAGATTTCTTCGCCATATGCTGGAACTATATCACAAAGCACAGGAAACGCAATAACCATCGGAACAGGCGGATTCAGTCAGGCCTCCGGAATATTTACTGGAGCTAATAAGAAGGTTACTGTGGGAGGTCTATGTACTATTACAGGTGGTACTTTTACGTCAACCTCTGAGACGCTTTCTGTAGCTGATGATTTGATTATTGGTAGCGCAACATTCAACCATAATAATTGCATTGTAGCAATGCCGGGTAATATAGCAAAAACAATATCAACCGGAACTGCACATCTGTCAAGTCTATCATTGGGTATTGGCGGTACACCAAACATTATTATAAGTGGAAGAGTATACCTCGACAGTAATCTGTATTTAGTTGGATCGTCAAGTATGACAGGCGACACCATCTTTATAGCCGGTAATGCTGTGTCCGGTTCTTTGAACTGTACATCACCACTTGTATTTAATGGCCTTGGAGCTCAGACATTATCGGCAGGCTCAGGAACAAAAGGATGTTATGGTTCGATAATTGTGGACAAATCTTCAGGTACACTATTTCTTGAGGACACAATATCTTTAACTGGTCATTGGGTTAAAACGAATGGGATAGTAGATGCCGGAACATCTGTTGTGTTGTTTACCGGTTCCCCCAATGCTACTATAACAGGAAATGGTACGGCGTTTAATCATGTAGTTATTAATCGTGGTTCTGGCCATTTGACAATTAGTGGGACTATGGATATAAATGGAAACCTTAATATTGTTGATCTTTATTCTTTTCAGACAGGCACTGTGAATCTTGCTGGAAATTTAACGTTTAGTGATAATAGTGTTACCCAAACCAATAACGTTGCCATCGTTTTTGACGGAGCAGGTAACCAGACAGTAAGTGCTGTTGCGTCTGCCGCATGGCCAACTGGTGGTATAACAATAAGCAAAGCATCAGGCAAACTTACATTGTTGTCAGATATTGTATGGCCCGCCACGGTAGGTCTCAATAGCGGTGTATTAGAGCAAGGAGACTATAATCTTACAACTACTGGTGCTTTTACAATTTCATCTGGTGCGAGGTATGTAAATAACGGATCGGGAGACCTTATTCTTGGCAGTACTCTCACCAACAACGGTACTGTTTACATGAATTCTTTCGGCGGTGGTTCTGGTGATGGTGATTCAATTTGGATCCGTTCTTCTGTTGCTGGTACTCCTCGTACTATAACAGGCGGTGCTACCGGATGGCGATTGTATGATGTAAATCTTCAAGATATTACGGCTGGAAGCGGTGCAGCTGATTCCATCTTTGTCTATTCTGGAACCAATACCAGCGGAAATACGAGATGCGGATTCAGAGAGGGTGGTGTTGTACCATATTCTATTGGTATAAACAGCAGTTCACTATTTTCGACTGGTACCGTTTCACAAAACGCAACATTTGATACGCTTACATTTTCCAATGCTCTTCCTGCTAATATTGGAGAGGGAGATAAGATAATTCTTGATTTTGATAATGGTGGTTTGGGAAGAGATACTGTTTTTGTAATGTCTAAGTTGACAACTACTACAGTTGCGTTACAAGCACCATGTCGCTATGTTCAAAGCGGCGTAGATTTTTCAATAGTCAGATCCTTTAATACTCTTCAGGCATGGGAAGATGCACGGCAAAATAATCTTGTTGCTCAACGCGTGATTGAAAAGGGCGCGTGTTATAATGATGGTAATTTTACGGCATCTTTGAATATCGCTGGTTCAACAACAGATGCATCCAGCTATTTCTGGTTGACTGCAGCACAGGGGCAAATGCATACAGGTAGAGATGGGACTGGAGTCAAGGTTAGAACTACAAGTACTAATTCAACAATAGATGTTGATGTGGACTATACGCGTGTAAATGGATTGATAGTTGAAACAGCTACAGGTTTTGATTACAATGGTATTACATGTGATGCACTGGATGTGAAGATTTACGACAATATTGTAATAAGAGGCAATGGTACTCTTTTAGGAGCAGCAATTAGATTGTATCATGCTTCTAATTCGGGTGTTGCTTATAATAATATTGTATATGGTAAAGATGGTTATACTTGGGAAAATGGTATTAAGCTTTCTCGTGGAAAAGGATATAACAATACTATCTATCACTGCGGGACTGGAATCTATGTTTACGGCGCAGGGTCGGGATTGGCAAAGAATAATATTTCCGTCTATAACACAACAGATTATGGTGGTGATGGCTTTGATGCTGCTTCGAATTATAATCTATCATCTGACGCTACTGCTCCAGGTGCTGCATCAGTATTGAATATTAGCAGAGAAAAACTCTTTATCGATACATCAGTCTCTTTACCAAATTTTAATCTCATAAGACTTGCACCCGCTGCCGGCGCTGGTGATTCCGCAACATTAACAGCCATATATACAACAGACATTTTGGGAATAACCAGGCTTGATAAGGTTTGGGATATAGGAGCTTTTAAAGGGGTGTTCCCTTTCTTAATAGCAGCACGTTCTATCGGTACAAATGCCGCGGCTCTGTATACGGGAACTGGAAATGGTTCAACTAATGCTACAGGTGATACAATAACACTGTCAAGCGGAACCTTTCCTGCTAATATTGGCGAGGGTGATTCAATAAGACTTACATCAGTTT
>JAEUSG010000796.1 GCA_016788315.1 Fibrobacterota bacterium
GTGAGGACAGGTATAAGGGTTCTCACACTGGAACAACATATCCACTAGGTAATTTATCTCTTCAAGGGAGAGCGGCTGACCGGCCTTGATGGCCGCTCCGCAGGCATATGAACTCGCATAATGTTTGTCATAATCGTTTGGGCCGAAACTGTTCTTTGTCAATTCGTCAACCATCTCCAGCACCATCTGCTTTACCGGCTGATCCTTATGTGCCGCAGGAACGCCATCAACAACAACACAGTTTCCGGATAGTGACCGCAATGCAAATCCGGTCTGCTCAAAAGCCTTAAAAAATGTATCTACCATAAGCTTCTGTTCAGCTGTAAGTTCAAGCATCACAGGGAAGAGGAGCTGCTGTGTAACAGGCCGTTCTCCTGCGGAAAGACCTTTAAGTGCCTTCTCATAAAGTATTCTCTCGTGCGCAACATGCTGGTCAATCATCAGAAGGCCATTTTTAATCTGACATAGTATATAAGTATTGTGAAGCTGAAAATAGGGTATCAGATACTGACGGGCATCATTCTTGAACTGCTCTCCCACACCAATCTTTGCTTCACTCGACTGCTGAGGTACAAAAGGTTGTACAGGCAATTCTTGAAAAGGGTTGGCTTTAGATTCACTGCCTGAAGCAGGTACATGACCTGGTGCTGGATGAGCATTTGTTGAGGCACCGAAGGAAAAGGTACTCTTCTGTTCGCCTGTTTTAGGTTCGTAAAGGCCTGGCAAAGTGTCCTGCGTTGATGTTATGCTTTCTTTATTAAGAGCATTCTCGCTGTCTGCTGCAGATGGACGAACTATGCTTTTAGCTCTGAATCCTTCAGTGATGCACTTACCAACTGCTCTATGAATGCGTTCTTCATCGGCGAAACGAATTTCCCGTTTTGCAGGGTGTACATTCACATCAATTTCATCAGGATTAATTCTCACAAAGACAAATGCAATCGGAAAGCGCCCGCCGGGAAGGAGATCGCGGTAACCGATTCGAAGACCGCGTTCCATATTTTTGTTTTCGATAAGACGTCGGTTGACAAAAAAGCTCTGCCCAGTTCTGTTTGCCCGTGTAAGATCAAGATTGCTGAAGAATACAGTCACTTCAAGAATTTCATCAGAATATTTTCCTGATAGCAATGAATCGGCAAGCGCCGAACCGTAAGCATCGCGGATTCTGTTAAGCGGATTTTCGGTCGCCTGATAGTTGGCCTTCTCCTTACCGTCGCAGATGTATCTGAAAGAGATTTCAGGATGTGCGACCGATAGCGCAGTGAAAACGTTTGTGATGCGTCCAAGTTCAGCAGTATCCGTAGACAAAAACTGACGGCGCACAGGAATATTTGCAAATAGATCTGACACTGATATTGTTGTACCCTTGGCTCTTGCCCCCTCTTTAACAACCAAATCTTCAGAGGGCCGTTTTATGAGCAGCGCTGCAGAATCACCCTCTTTAGTGCAGGTAAGTACTTCGACATTGGCTACAGCGGCAATACTGGATAATGCTTCACCACGGAAGCCCATTGTTGCAATGGCGTAAATGTCCTCAATAATGTCCATTTTGGATGTGGCATGTCTTTCGAAAACAAGAGGGGCATCCTCTTTTTCGATACCGCATCCATTATCGATAATTTTGATAAGGGTCTTTCCGGCATCCTTTATTTCGAGGATAATCTTTGAGGAACCGGCATCAATGGCATTCTCCATCAGCTCTTTTACAACTGAGGCCGGCCGTTCAATTACTTCGCCTGCGGCAATTTTATTTACTGTTGAGGCGGTGAGAAGTCTTATTCTTGGCATGTATTCTTAAGATACCCAATTACGCCACTGGTTTTCAATTGTGCATATCGCTTATTTTCATACCATGCCATCCATATTCATACTAACTGGCGGACACACCCCTAACAAGGAAAACCGCATCCGGCAGATTATAGAGCAAAAACTGCCTGTCGCAGCTTCCCGCAGCCAGGCATTGGAAGTCTACCATGCCGAAGAGCTGCCTACAGAGGAGCTTATTGAGAAACTGAGCACCGGCTCCCTGTTCGGAGGCGATTCACTGGTCCTCGTACGCGGCTGCGAAGCGCTGAAGTCGGAAACCCTTGAGGAGATGGCCCCGTTACTCACTGGACCGGAGTCCACCACGACATTGATACTTGAAGGCAAATCAATCGGCACAAAGCTCTCTGACAAACACCCCTTTAAGAAAGTCATGTCAAAAGGGCAGTCCGCAATCTCTTCTGAACTATTCTCCGTACCGCCTGACTATGAGATTCCAATGTGGATAATGGCGGAATCTGAAAAACGGTTCGGAAGAAGGATCGACAAGAGCGCTGCTGAAGTACTTGTTGAAAGAGTTGGTACAGAACTCCACACTCTCCTTACAGAACTGACTAAAGTTGATATTGTTCTGCCTCCTAAGCAGCCCATTACAGAAAAGGCAATCAGCGAATACACCGCTTTATCCCGCGCCTGTGAACCATGGGATCTGCCAGCACCGATAGCCAGAAAAGAGGCCGATCAAGCTTTGCGGATTCTAAAAAACCTCTTTGCCTATAATGTCCACTCAATCCAGATAGTTTCTGCACTTTTCGACCACTTCCATAAACTGATGCTTCTCCATATCTGGTTTACAGAACATGAAGGTTCGTTTGCCATGGCGCAAAAACTTGACAAAGAAGGTGTACGATCGAAAAACGCATTCGCGGATCTGCTTGCAAAAGCGGCAAATGAATCCGGTTTCAGCGGCAGGACTACTATTACACCAAGATCTGTTTATCCCAGAATTGTAATACCTAAAACTATGCAGCAACTTAGCAACTATACCGTTAACGATCTGAGTTACTGCCTACGACTTATTACAACAGCCGATTGGGAACTTAAAACAGGCGGCCGATTCTCTCATTCGCTTCCAAGCATGGAACGACTCGTACTACTGCTTATGTTCGCAGGCAGGTACAAGTCTGCTACACGACTTTAAAAGTCTCTCACTTAGTTCCATTTTCAGGATAGAGTGCAATTTTAACACACTTTGATGTATCGAGGTATTTGATTGCGATGTTCTTGATTGCCTCTTTTGTGACAAATGGAATCAGGCCAAGCGCTGTCTCAAGCCTGGCATAATCGTCGCCGTTCTTCATCATGTTATCAAGAGCAAACTGCCAATGATAATTATCTTTCAGCTTTGATTCCCGGCCGCGCTTCTGTGTCTCAATCTCCTTCTCCAATTCAGCATCTGTAACGCCTGCAGTTTTGATTCTATCGATTTCTTCAAGAGCAGCTTTTACAAGTTTATCAACATTGTCCGGTGAACATGGTATAACAATCTGCATACTGAATTTTGGATAAGGATGCTTGGAAATATTGCACTCTATGTTCATTCCATATACTCCGCTCATATCTTCGCGAAGCTTATCCATATAGATACGCTGCAAAATGCTTCCGACCGAATAAAAGAGGTGAGACTCAACCTGACTGTAATCTGCATCTCCATTCAACGATACAACAACAAAACTTTTTGGATCCTTACCTTTGAATAATTTCTGTTCAAAGGGTCCAGTAATAGGACGCATTCCAAGATCCTTTACTTCCGTTTTTTCACCAATAGGCAAACTGCCCAAATAAAGTTCAAGTAGCGGTTTCACTGTCGCAGCGTCAAAAGAGCCAACTAATGTAAAACTGAAATTATTTGCTGCACCAAACCATTTACGATATGCAGTCATAAACTTCTGATATTTGACAGTATTGATATCTTCAACCGTAGGAATAGCCATTGGTGTACGTAAATGATTTTTATAAAGAATACGCTTAGACTGGTCAAAGAAATAATTAACAGGATCTGATGCTATGTTTTGAACAAGGCTTTTACCCCTTGATACGAAAGAGAGGAATGCAGTGCTATCCTCATAGGGATATGCAAAATAAAGATGTACAAGCTGAAGAAGTGTCTCAAAATCATTCTTCGAACTTCCACCCTTTAATCCATGGAAATTTTCTTCCAGTATCGGGTGGGCAAAAACCTTCTTTCCCGAAAGAATTTTCTTAAGTTCACTGTTTGAAAATTTACCCGCTCCGCACTCTTTGAAATAATCAAAAAGCGCGATTGCTCCAGAAAAATATGAACTGTCCGGGACGATAGACAAACCTCCTGGACTTGTTGCCTTTATCAGAATTTCATCATTCTTGAATTTTGTCGGTTTAAGCCGAATCTTTATTCCGTTTGATAATTCAAGTTCTGTGACTCCAACTTTCTCTACAAGTTTTTCTGATACAATTTTTCCAGGAACAGGTTTTGAGGTCAAGAGTTCAGAGGAAAGTTCTTCTTCTTCATATTTAACAATCTTTTCATCTTTTACAGATTTAGCGATAAGAGCAATTTCCTGTTCTGTCGGCAGCTTAACATTTTCCTTATCAATGCCGGTGACTATTATCAACCGGTTATCATCGGAAATCCATTTTTTCCCGATTTTATTGATTTCTTTCAACTTAATTTTATCAATATTTTCTTTTGCAAACTGGAAGTCAAATTCTGCACCTGGATTAGGTTCTTTTTTTAGGAAATGGTTTACATAACCCCAGGCCAATTTTTCCGATTCTGTTTTATCCTTTTCGTTATAGTCGTTTTCTATTTCCTTAAGAAGTATCAGTTTATACCGTTCAAACTCAGATGCTGTAAACCCGAACCGTTTTACCCGCTCATTTTCAACAAGAATTGTTTTAAGGCCCTTTTCAATTCCCTTCTCATCTACACCGATATACACCTGATAGCCATGACGTGAACGTACCCAGAGCCTGTCGAATGAAGCCTGACAATATGTAAAGGGAGGATTAGATTGCTCTTTAAGCTCTTGAAGTCTCCTGTTCATCATACCAGTGAAGAGTGTGTACATCAACCCCTTTTTATAGTCGTCAAGAGTCTTTCCTTCCATCGGTTCTGTCTTGTAAACAAGATGAACCCCGTTAAATGGGGTTTCCTTGTCACTTACAATACAGATTGCAGTCCCCTTATTATCTGGAATCGGGTAATCTTCACGCTTTCTGGCATTCGGTACCGGCAGAAAATCTTCATAATCTTTTTTAATCTTCGCCTCAATTTCAACTGGATTGATGTCGCCAACAACAACAAGAGCCATCATGTCCGGACGATACCACTCCTTATAAAATCTGACGATATCTTCATTGGTTGTATTTTCTATAGATTCTTTCGTTCCGATAGGAAGTCGTGAAGCATATTTTGTTCCATTCAGCATTACCGGTATAAATTTGTCGGCCATGCGTTGCCATGCACCACGTCCCAGTCGCCACTCCTCAACAATAACACCCCGTTCTTTACGAATTTCAGATGTGTCAAAGGTCATATCATGAGCCCAATCTTCCATAACCTGAAAGCCTTTATTCAGCTGATCTGCGGAATCAGTCGGTACAGTAAGCATATAAACAGTTTCGTCAAACGAGGTAAAAGCGTTCAATTCCGCTCCAAACTTTACACCTATTGATTGCAGATAATGAATAAGATCATTCTTCTGAAAATTCTTTGATCCGTTGAAACCCATATGTTCTACAAAATGGGCCATACCTATCTGGTTGTCGTCTTCCTGAACAGAGCCGCAGTTTACCGCAAGCCTAAGCTCAACCCTTTTTTCAGGCTTTGTGTTTTTTCTGATGTAGTATGTCATTCCATTATTCAGTTTACCTGTCCGAACCTCCGGATCCAATGGAATCTTATCACTATCTTTTGCTGCAGAAACAGCAAGAGGAAGGAGCAGTGAAACAAAAAACAGCGCTGCAAGAAAGTTCTTTTGCAATGGGTTACTCATTTTGTATTCCAAATTAATGTTTATGATAAAACACAGTTGACAGTAATATATATTTTTTCATTAGTCAACAAGTACTAAATCAACATTAAAGAGGATATTTCAGAAGAGACATTGAATCAGCTTTATCTTGCCAATAATACCGGAATTGTCTGAGAATAGTCTTCCGTCTCCAATCGCACGAAATATAAAGAAGAAGGAAATTTCTGTTTTCTATTCGAATCCATTTTCCATATTATTTTATGAGTACCTGCATCTTTATTGCCATCAAATAAACGTTCAACCTCAACACCTCGCGTGTCAAATATTCTTATACTTGCTCTGGACCTCTCTCTCAAAGTTAACGAGACTGAAAGGGATGCATTAAAAGGGTTAGGAGAAACTGAAATCCGCGACGGGATAAGTGTTTTTAATGCGCCGTCAATGTTAGTAGACTGACTACCATTAAACCCTTGAACAGCATCTAGCATCAACTCAGGTGTTTGCCCCGGCAGAGAGCGCACTCTGACAAAACGGAACGCAGAGATTGTTTGCGGCATATCAATAAGCTGATCGCCATTTAATGTGTCAACAACCACCCACGGAGCGGGGAAAACTGTTCCGGAAAAGTTGCTTGCATAGCCCCTCAGCCAACCTGTAGAGCGGGCAGTGTCGGGACTAACAGCTATCTCGTAAGTTGCGTTATTACCTGTAAACACTTTTAGCTCTGCACCGTCATGAGAACGCAATGTCTGCCCTATGTCCAGCACAACGTATGCACGATCCGGATTGGCCGGCATCAGTGCGATATCTGCCCCTCTGTACTGATACGATATGCTGTCATTCTGCCCCATCGCTTTAATGGTATAGGCCTGCTCAGGTGAATCCTGTCCATCCATAGCAAGCATAGGTACATGAACGGCCCAGATATTGTCCGGAGAAGAGGTAAGAGCAGTACAGGAAACCTCTGTTAATCCTGCCGAAACAGTAAAGGATCCGCTTATTTTCTTATTGACGTATCCGGAAGCATGAACAACTATTGAATCTACTACCGTGCCGGGCTTAAGGAATTTCTGATATTCGCCGTTCACGAGATTGGTTCTGACAGGCATCAATGACCCACGGCTATTTTCATAAATCCATACAGAGGCATCTGCCGCGGCAGTTCCAGTTGATACTATGCCCCATACACCTTGTGGAATATGAGTGGAATATTCTGTAAAATAGACCTTTTTTGTTACATTGTAATAAATAGAATCGAGCTTATAGCGAAGCAGTGAATCATTCGCGTTTTCATTCGTCCGGTAATCGGCGATGCCATGACCATTTTCATTATTTGTAGCAAGAACACCATGTCCGCCCCAAATGGCTGTCTGAGAAGCAGCATATCCGAATCCGGATGTGCCTGCCTTATTCAGATATGATGGCGGATAAAGAGTATCAAGCTTTTCTGCAATATACACAGCCTGATTTTTGTCGCTCCCATATGCTGGAGAACTAACATACCCTGCTGCACCATATGACACACTGTGATTATCCTGTGCATAAATCAGGTTTCGATTACAAATGAAGGTCATAATATTACGACTCATACCTGCATAAAGCGGACCTTTCCGGTAGATGTATGTATCGTCTTTGGAATAGCCCCATGACCAGTCGCGGTTAGGGTCAACTCCATAAGTCAACCTATCCAGTCTCATATTAGATTCAGGATTAACAAATGGAATAATAAACATTTCATTATGTTCGACTATTTTAACAGCCCGTGCATGAAAAGTGTCGGCACTGTTCTGATATGCTTGTATAAGGTCTCTTGCAAAATACCAGGCCATCATCGGGTTAATGCCTTCATTTCCATGTACTCCTGACATATGCATTATTTCCGCTTCACCCGTTTCGTCCGTCTCAACATTATCTGAAATCTTCAACGCAAGCAAACGATACCCCACTGTACTTTCCTGCGGATCATCGCCAAGATCAACAACTTTACATAGAGTCGGATTAGCAGTTTCTAGTGCTGCAAGTGAGTCACGCATTTGAGACCAGTTTAAAAATGTTGTCGGAAACTGCGGGAAAAGTGATGTGCAAAACATTAACAGTGCAATCAGAATCATACATAAATTATTCATAATAAACATCTCTCCTATTCTTATTACTATGATAGACAATCTATTCTTGAAAGTCCATGTAAAACTATAGGATTCGGTAGTATAATCATAACAACCATGTTTAATCTTCGAATCGTTATACCAGGTAGCAATAACTCTTTTAAAAAGGCTATACTTTCAGAATGAAAACATTATTATTACTCTCTTCTCTATTATTTTGTTCCACTTATTATGTTGCATCAAACGGTGACGATTCAAGGAGTGCGTTGGTGGCAGGCAATCCTTTGACTCCATGGAAGACGCTCTCTAAGATCAGCAGTACAGCGTTCGCTCCCGGCGACACCATTTTGTTTAAACGGGGCGACACTTGGGAAGGCACACTCACAATCTCATCTTCAGGTACAGCAGGTAATAAAATTACCTACGGCGCATACGGCACAGGTGCAAATCCATCTATACAGGGAAAAGTCGCAATAACTGGCAGCTGGGTAAACAGCGGAAATGGCATTTATCAAACAGATTTTACCGGCAGCATTGCAGCACTATTCATTAATGGCAGACAACTTACATTAGCCCGCTATCCGAACAACGGCTATTTGACAATCAAAGACACAATTAATTCAACAACGCTAACCTGCGACGAATTAAATTCAGCTAATTGGGTTGGCGGAATGATTCATGTTAAAACTGATAGATGGTCTCTCATCAGCAAATCTATCACGGCAAGCAGTTCTTCTGCAAAAACACTTACAATTAACTCCGCTCCCACTTACGGACTCAAACCTCAATGGGGATTTTTCATAAATAACTCTCTAGCTGCACTCGATACCGCTGGTGAATGGTATCAGGATTACACCTCACATAAGATTTATGTAAAACTTGAGGGCAACGTTGCACCTTCCGGTATCATCGAAGGTGTTTTTTATGATAGAGGAATAATTTCAGGAGGCAAATCAAACTTTACTATTCAAGATCTCTCTATTTCTGGATACAGAAACACCTGTATCAGTATCAACAGCGGATCAAACATCACTGTCTCAAGAAACAAAATTAGCAGTGCCATATATGCCTGTCTCCTGGTTGACGGCACTTCCAGCAACCTAACAATTTCCAACAACAGTATTGAGGGTTCTATATCGTACGGCATGCTTTTCAATGCGTCTAACAGCTCAATAACCGGTAACATTATCCGCAATATTGCCATATTAGCAAACTTTGATGCAGCCGGTTTTGGCGAAAACTGCTGCTCCGGTCTTGCTATTGAATTGCGTGGAAGCGGTACGACACTACGAGAAAACAGGATTGACAGCATAGGTTATATCGGTGTTAGAGTCTCCAATGCCAACTGCATTCTTGAGTACAACCATATTACAAATTGCTGTCTCACAAAGGATGATGGAGCGGGAATATATGCAGGTTGGCAGGCCACTCGCACAGAAACAGGGGCTGCGGGAACAATAATCCGCAAAAACATTGTAACGCATACAAGAAGCTCCATTGAAGGCACTCCTAATAAAGATTATAAACCAGGAGAAGGAATCTATATAGACGACAGAGGTCATGACATAACAATTGAAGACAATACAACTGCGCATTGTGCAAACAACGGAATATTTTTACATAATGCGAAGAACATTATTGTCAGACGAAACAACTGTTTTAACAATGCTTCCTCGCAGATAAAGTTTTCAGAAGATGCAATTGTAGGTTCTGGATACATGGAAAATAACCGCGTGACATCAAATACATTTTACTCATGTAACGAATTGCAGAGTTCAATGTTGACATCAGCTGCTTATACGGACACATTTCTTGCCTATACAGACAGCAACCGCTACTGCAATCCATACACAGATGTCGTTATAAGATTTAACGGCTCAGCCTACTCTTTGGATTCATGGTCACAGACTAAAATGCTTGATGCACATTCGTCATTGACTTCAATAAGTCTGCCGCAATTTCATGTCTTAGATACAACTGGAATAAACCTTATAAACAATGGCACATTTACAAGTGGAATATCAAATTGGAGCAGTTGGCCTTCAGCAGTATCATTAAGCTGGGATAACAATAACAAGCTTGATGGCGGCTCTATGAAAGTAGTGTATCGTAATGATTCTGCCTCATCAACCGGTCTTGTCTACCCTTCAGCAATCTTCGCCTTGACACAGGGTCAGTACTACCTTTTTTCATTCACTGCAATCTCTAATAAAGCCGCTACTATTTCTGCTACAATAAGGGAAGGCCATTCACCATGGAAAACACTTGGGCTTTCCAAGCCATATGCGATTAACACAGTCCGTTCTGATTTTACTTCACTCTTTAATGCAACTGGAACAGACAACCAGTGCCGGGTTGATTTTGGAAACACAAAAGCAGATTCACTCTATTGGCTTGATAATGTTTCTATTCTACCTGTTGCAGTTACTACGCTTGATCCTTTAAAGCAGTCGCTATTATTCCATAATCCAACAATGAGAGACAGTTCCATCTCACTATCAGGTAATGGCTATAAAGACATAAATGGTTTATCAGTCTCCGGGTCAATACTTTTAAAGCCATTTACATCAGCCATTCTAATTGCCGACACAGCCTTTGCTACAAACATGGAAAACCAGCTCTTAACAAAGGGACCTCTTCCATTTACTTCGACACTGACCAATAATGAAAGTGCTGTAAAACTTTCACTTTCAGTTAATATTCCCGGTAGAATATCAATAAAACTTTACAATATTAAAGGGCAGATTATTTCAACAGTTTTAAACTGCGACATTAGTGTTGGCTCATACCAGTTCACTACTAACGTGGCAGATTATGCACAGGGAGTACTCTTTCTAAGAATCGTATCAGAATACTACTCTATTACTAAAAGAATATGCTTGGTTCGTTAGTTTCGCACCTTTGAAGGAGGGTATCCCATGTACTTTCTGTATAAGCGGGAGAAATGAAACTGGTCGCTGAATCCTAGCACGTTTGAAATATCTCCAATTGTCATTTCGGGACGATTCCTGAGATAATTTTCCGCCACTTCGAGTCTTTTTCTTATGCAGTAAGTTTTGAAACTGATGCCGCATTCATTTTTAAACAGATGGGTCACGCTTGTTCTGCTCAAACAGCAGTGGCGAGCCACTTCAGCAAGTGAAATTGGACGTTTACAATTTACTTCAATAAAGTCAATGATACGCTGAACAACTATTCCATTGCGTATAGCTATGGAATTGGATGCAACAATAAAATCCACAAGCGCGCTAAAAAGGAACAACATGTGTTTTGTTTTTTCCGGTGATATGCAGGTCAACGCTTCATATTCCTTCTGGAGTTCAGCCAAAATCAGTGTGTTGTCGGTAAGTGCCGTTGCCTCTGCAGGCATTGTGTTTTGATTCCGGAATTGACCGATCATAATATACCCTAAGAGTACACCTGAAGAGGTGACAGGAGCAATAGCCTCTATAAGTCCTGCATGGCATGTATAGCAGATCATTCTGCCCTTTTGGGAGCATTCCTGGCGTTTAAGCTTATCCAGTTTCAGACAAACATACCGCTTATTAAGCTTCTTGTCAACGCATCGACAGAATCCGGAAAGATCGTGATGTATCCCCCTTTTAATTGCCGTTCCATCCGGAAGAAAAAAGCTGATACGGATGCCGAACAGGGCAGAAAA
>JAEUSG010000036.1 GCA_016788315.1 Fibrobacterota bacterium
GGGTACAGCCATCCGCAGAAGAAATTCTGCATATCGAAAATGCACTGAATCACAGGGGTCTTTTCGATGAAAGCGACACCACTGTACAAACTATCAAATCAACTAAACATCAAGAACTAAAGGAGATCTCAAATGGAAAACACACTTGAAACACTAACCGTTTCGCCAGCTGATACCAATGTATCGGGGTCGAAATTCGACTTTGCGTCACTATCCGTAAAGCAAGACTACGGTCTCGATGCGTCCGTGGAACAAGTTGTCGGTTCAATCCCTGTCCGTAAACCGAACAAACAAGAGTTCCACAGGGTAGCTGACTGGAGTCTGAATGTTTTATTATTAGAACATGAGGGCGAATCTTACGCCGTTGTGCCTGGACTACATGGTGCGGTAGGAGAAGATGCAGTGCTGAAGCGCCTCCACCCAACGGCTTCCAGAGGAGGGGGATACTTACTTTGGGCCATCAAGACGCCCGACGAGGAAGGCAAACTTGACGACTGGAATCGTTCAGCTCTCCGTGCAGCTGAACAGGCCAAGACAAAATGGACTCGCGTACGCCCTGTTCGCGCTATCGGCGCGTACCGTGCTGATGTAGCTACCGCAGCTATACCAGAACCTGTCTGGCCTGATTTGACACCTGAGCAATGGCTTGAGATTGCTTTTCAGGGACGTATTATTGACAGTGTGAATCATCCCGTTCTACTACGTCTTCGGGGGGAAATATGAGCCGCTTTTTGCTGTTCATACTACTTATGGCTGCGTTCTCCTTCACTCGTGTCATCGGTATTGATTTTGAATTTAGCGCTACCGATGGTAACAGGCCCGCCCCAATCTGCATGGTTGCAAAAGATTTTACGACTGGTGTTGTACACCGAATCTGGCAAGACGAATTGGCGAGGTTAATAGCCCCGCCTTTCCCACACGACGACTCTACCTGTCTGGTTGCCTATTACGCAAGCGCGGAATTGGGATGCTTTCGCACGCTAGATTGGTGCCTTCCAGATAATGTTATTGATTTGTACGCCGAGTTTAGAAATAAAACCAACGGAAACGTCGTTCCGCACGGAAACGGTTTACTTGGTGCACTCGAGTACTATGGTAAGAATGGTATTTCGTCCGGCGAGAAGAAAGAGATGCGCGACCTGATTCTTCGCGGTGGTCCTTGGACAGATTGCGAAAAGAGACAGATACTTGAATACTGCCAATCAGATGTTTCCGCCCTGGAAATATTGTGGGGTGTCATGCTTCCTACTCTGAACATCCAGCAGGCACTTCTAAGGGGTGAATTCATGAAGTGTGTTGCGCTGATGGAACATAATGGCATTCCGCTTGATACGCCCATGCTTGATAAAATCGTACACCATAGAGAGACGATCGTTCGTGATCTAATCAAGGCAGTAGATGCAGATTACGGAGTATACCAAGCCGGAAAATTCAGCTCAAAACTGTTTGCTCAATACCTTTGTCAACACCGAATCGCATGGCCAAAATTGCCAACTGGACACCTTGCGTTGGACGACGATACTTTTCGAGATATGTCCGCAATTCATCCAGAGCTGGAAGCGTTGCACAACCTTCGTAACACGCTGACCCAGCTCCGAAAGAACAAGCTAGCTGTCGGTATTGACGGACGAAATAGAACACTTCTTTCGCCCTTTAAATCAATCACAGGTCGATGCCAACCTTCAAACTCCAGATTCATTTTTGGCATGACTTCCTGCTATAGGCACCTTATCAAGCCCAAGCCAGGTACCGGCATTGGTTGCGCGGACTATGAACAGCAGGAGTTTCTGATAGCAGCTGTTCTGTCTGGAGACGAACCAATGCGGATCGCGTATGAATCCGGAGATCCATATATTAGCTTCGCTCAAATGGCGGGCGGGGTACCAAAGGGTGCGACAAAAGCGACCCATCCAGAGGAGCGATCGACATACAAAACGTGCGCCCTTGCTGTACAGTTCGGCCAAGGCGAATTTGGTTTAGCAGAGCGGACTGGGTTGCCAATGTACGAAGCCGTCGCTCTGCTCAACAAGCACAGATCGACTTTCAAAGAGTTCTGGCGCTGGTCCGATGCGGTAGAACAGCGAGCAGCACTTACCGGCCTACTCTCCACAGATTTCGGCTGGCAATGTCGGTGGGGTGCAGGATTTAATCCACGCTCTGCCCGTAACTTTCCGGTTCAAGCAACCGGTGCGGAAATGCTGCGGCTTGCGTGTATCTATGCCTTCGAGGCTGGAGTGAAGGTTTTGGCACCTATTCATGATGCCATTTGTTTCGAGTACCGGATCGATGAGAAAGAAGCAACCATTGCGAAGGTGAAGGATGCAATGAGTCGCGCCAGCAAGGCCGTTCTGAAGGGGCACGAAGTCTGCGTGGATGTTAAGACTGTTGACTACCCGAATAATTTTGTGCCCGAACGTGGGCATGAGATTTGGAAACTGATTTGCGAGTCTATCACTCAAATTGAAAACAAAAGCGGGATGCAGACATGAACCCTATCTACAAACAATTGATTTTCAGTGGTTCTGAAGCCTATCCGGATTCATTGTCCACCATAGCGCGGAACAAGCACGATGTTCGGCCTGGACTATTTATTCGAGGGCCTATACCGCTCGGATGGATTCAAGAGGCGGCAAAACTACCAGGCAAATCGCTGGGTGTCGGTATGGTACTGTTTTTCCTAGCGGGTGTTTCCAAAAGTAGATCTGACATTAGGTTGAGTTCTCTTGAACTAAGAAAGCTCGGAATCAGTCGGCATTCTGCATATCGCGCATTACGAAAACTGGAAAGTGCAAGATTGATAAACGTAATAAGAAAACGAGGCAGATTGCCCGTTGTTAGCATAATTGACAATAAAACGAAATGGAGGTTCTAATGTACTCACACTGGTATAATATCCATTCATACCATCACGTTGATTTCGGAGATCATTTTTTCCTGCGGCCTATTGAGGAATTGATTCCAGATCAAATAGTCAGAAAGCAGTTTGTTGAAAAACTTGAACAAATGTTTGAGTTTGCCGGTTGGGAAGGTGACGGTGAAGTTCAGTACTTCTTGACACCTGTGTTTTTTGACCCACATGGGGTTTGTCGTCACGGATTCCATGTTAAGCAGTGTAACAATGGTACTTCGTTTGTTGCGCTCGAGAATGGCCCTTCACCAGACTTCAATGACCAAGCTGAATTTATCACAAGAGCTGTGTTCCCGTGGACACAAAAGTGGCCATTGCGATATCAGTACGGATTAACAGACCAGATATAAGACAAAATCTTATATCGTAATCGACGAATTGTTGTCCCGGAATTGCATTGAATCGGCTATGGGTACAACAAGACAATACAACCCAGGTTGGTTGTATTGTCTATGCGACATTAGCAATTGTCGCCATATAAAAAATTGCCCTGACCAAGTGTTGACAATGCGTCAACCATCAACTTAAGCGGAATGTGGTCGCCGTGTGATTGGATTTATATGTAACATGCAAGCCAACGAAAACCTTTTAAGCGTACCGGATCTTGCAAAATATATGGGAGTCCCTGTAAGTCGCATTTATAATATGGTGTTTTACCGTAAGATACCTTTTTATAAAATTGGCAGAACTGTCCGCTTTAAAATGCAGGAGATTCAGCGATATCTCGCTGGAGTAGAAATACTGCCTACAAGCGATAATAATAATTTTGTCGGTTCAGGTGAAAGATGAGTAGCCTTTTCACGCTTCCCAAAATTAGTTTTCCTTCACTGTTCAAGTGTGCAAGCTGGAAGCCTGAAAGGAGGTTTCCAATGCAAACACAGTTCTTTGAAAATATCATGTTATGCATAATGTCTTCCCAGAGGCCTTTATGGGTGTAGTTAAAATCGGGGGCAAGTGGGGAATTGATTATTACGATAATGGTCAGCGATACCGAAAGGTTGTTGGCGATGGAAGTAGTTTCACTCTTGCCAAAAAGGCATTATGCAGTGTCAAGACAAGAATAGCCGAAGGCATTTATCTCCCGAATAAAATTGACAACAATGTTCTTCTTAAAGAAATTCTTGAGTATTACTGGACCAAACGTATTGAGAAAAAACGGAATGGCTTTCACAGTGAATCAATTTATAAGCGTCTCAAAGAAGAGTTTGGTCACATACCACTCAGGAATCTTACAAAGGAACGGATAGTTGAGTATCAGCAGAGGCGGGCGAATGAAAAAAGAAAGAATGGCAAATTCTTCCAGCCACAGACGATAAACAATGAGATAATATTCTTGAAAGGCGCCATCAACTATGCTCTTAAAATGGGCAAGATAAGTGGCATCAAGAATCCTTGCTCAAACATCGAGCCACTGGAAGTAAACAACACAAGAGACGTAGTGTTAACCTATAAAGAGTTTGAACGTCTCATGAGTTGTCTGCCAGCCTTTCTGAAACCCTTTACAGCGTGTGCTTACTACACAGGTTGTAGGAAATCAGAGATTTCTGGACTTCTGAAATCTGATGTGAATCTGTTTAACAACACAATCCACATCAGAAGCCCGAAGAATGGCGAGTCCAGGTTCGTTCCGATAGCCAAGCCTTTGCGAGAGATATTGTTGCCCCTGGTGACTACTGGTGCTCCCACGGAATATGTGTTCCGACCACGGAGAAACAAGAAAGCCGGGAAGCCTATCACAGATTTTGCAAAGGTCTGGAGGTCTGCCTGTGAGAAAGCAGAACTCAAG
>JAEUSG010000045.1 GCA_016788315.1 Fibrobacterota bacterium
GGCTGGATGGATATTTCAGATAGCAAACAGGGCGTTGCTGTCGGTATTTACAATTTCGCTTCACAAACTCCGAAAGAACTTTTTACTTCAGCGGACGGTTCTCTCGAAGCACGTCTATGGCCTGCAAGATATCCCCAGGGAAAAGATTCTGCCAATTACTCTCGTGGCGGTTACGAAGTTGATCGCTTTTATATCGGAATGGCTGAGCACAAAACACATGAGGTATTATTCCATTTTCACGGAGGTTCTGCTGTAACAGCGGCAACCCCTGCTAAAATGGCCGCTTTCAACCACCGTATTCTCCCTACAATGGATAGTAAATGGGTTTCACTCTCACGGGCAGTATTAAGCGAAATGTCACCAGACACACTCCCTTCGCCGGATCCATCTATTGCTTCAAATCAGATGCCGTTGATAAATAAAGTACTTGGTGATCCCTCCTATGTAAAGGGCACAAGTATCAGCAAATATTACTACGATACGTGGGTAAATTACGGAGAATCTTACGCGCGAAATGACAGAAACAGCACAGAATATTATGAAAATCAGGGCATAAGATATCTTCGCTGTCCAACACCGCAAGCGTTAAGATTACTTGAAGGTACTGCGTGGGTTGCAGCGGATATGCGTCAGTGTCATCTTGATAGCATGGTTGGAATTGACAATAGGATGTCGCTCCATTTCTGGCTTGGAGACTCAACTAAGGTAGTCGATCCTAAACATCATGTATACCCAACGGTAACCACAACAAACATTGGCAGGTTCAGACTATGGATTGCCCCCACTCCCGGTGCTCAAACAGAACATTATACAAGCTTTGATCTTTTCAATTACTATCTGCTGACCGGTGATTTGAAGATTCGCGATGCAATTTACGAGTGGGGTGAATCGAACGCTGACTACAAGTCATTCATAAATACCAATGGTGGCATGAGTGGTATGGGCCGTGGCTCCAACTCCGCCTGGTGTACTATGATGTTCGCTGCGCTCATCGAAAACAGCGATACTGTTAGGGGCGGCAGAACATTTAAAAAATATTTTGAAGATCAACTTCATACCTGGACTCAGGGATTGCCCGGGAAAAAAGGTATTCTTGCAAGCCTTGGCCCAAGCGGAGCCTGGGGAACTTTTGTCCATGCGAACTTTGAAGGACCACACAACTATTTTGAGGCTCTTGTTGATTTCGGTTTTTCATGGTATGCAGAAAACTACTGGAACGATTCTCTTAAGACCTACTTTGACAGACGTATAAAATGTATGCGTGATTCAGTCTTTACAAAAACGGGAAACATAATGTATCACGGCTGGGGATACTACGATTCAACTACTCCTCCTTCTCAAACTGCACCCAGCAACTATAGAATACCAGGTAGCCTTGCAAGGCTCTTCTATTTCTCAGGCGATACGATTTTTGAACGTAAAATGAATACGTTCTGCATGGAAGGTAAAAGCCCTGTATTTGCGCAACAGGATCTGCAATTCATGGGAAGATATGATATGACAGTATATCAGCCATATCTCTTTTACCTTAACAACAAAACAAACTACAGAAAGAATCCAATCATAGATTGGGAGTATCCAGATCATGTTGAACAGGGTGATTATAAAAACAGTAGCACTAAGCTATCTTTATCAGCATCTCCAAATCCGTTCAATCCTGCAGTTACAATAAAATTAAGCGAAATGATGCATGGCATTTCCCTGCAAAGCATGGTACTTTTTAAAATTGTGACGCCGGACGGACGAACCATGCTGGAAAAACAGTTTACTGCCGAAGACCTCACAAAAGGTTTTACCTGGAATGGGCACGATACAAACAACAAACCAATGGCTACTGGAATTTACTTTGTAAAAATAGATGTTTTAGGTAAATCAGCTGTGAAACGTGTTATGTTGATAAAGTAATTTGCATTATTTAAGACGAAAACTTGTTGTCTCAATTCCAAGTTTTCGCATATTAACATAACATGCCTGTCTGGATATATTGAGTTCTCGGGCTACACCGGCGATGATATTATTGTTCTTTTTGAGCAGTTCAACCATCTTCTCTTTACTCATATTCTTCAGCCTTGTTCCGCCCTTTTTTATTGCACCATGAGGGCGAAGTTCATCATTTAATACAATATCCTTTTCTGTGATTTCAGTATTGTCACAAAACATATAGGCACGTACGATAACATTCTCAAGCTCCCTGACATTTCCAGGCCACTCATGAGACAGCAGCAGATCCATAGCATTTCTGGATATTGATAATATGTTCTTTCCGTACTGTTCATTCGCCAACACCAGAAAACGGGTTATAAGAAGAGGAATATCTTCGACGCGCTTTTTTAACGGCGGGATATTCAATACAACTGTATTAAGCCTATAAAACAGGTCAGACCGCATTTTGCCCTCACGGATTAGAACCTCCATTGGAACATTTGTTGCAGCAATTATTCTGACATCAAGCTCAATACTGTGTCCACCTATTCTTGAAATAGTATGATCCTGCAGAAAGCCCAACAGTTTTGCCTGCACCTGCATATTGAGGTTACCTATTTCATCTATGAAGATGGTGCCTCTGTTCGCCTGTTCAAACCTTCCGGATCTGGCTTCGTGTGCCCCAGTAAAAGCCCCCTTTTCATGACCGAATAATTCACTCTCGATAAGCGCTTCAGGCATTGCCGAACAATCAACTTTCATGAACGGGAATTTTGATCGTCTGCTCTTTTCGTGTATGCTTTTTGCAAGAATCTCTTTTCCTGTGCCGGTTGGCCCCTGAATCAACACAGAAACATCAAAGTCGGCAACGCTGGCTGCAGTTTCCTTTATCTTCAGAATAGCAGGTGTGTTGCCTACGAAAACTGTCTCTCTCTTTGTTAATTTACGAAGCTTTGTTTCCAATTCACTCGACTTTCGTAAACCAGCCTCATATTGCAGCTTGTATGTATCCGCCTTTGCCTGAATAGAGGTTACGTCATTAATGAGATATGCCTCAACGGTGGGAAATCGCTTGCCCAGATTTGTATATCCCATACGGAGCATGGAATAATTACGGCGTGGTTTTTTCAGTGTCTCGGCAACCATCTCTATTTCTGCGACTTGAGATAAGCTGTCTGATTCTACCATGATTCTGTTTATTTTTAACGTGTAACCAATACGTAGACCAATTGAGAAAAAGGATTCTTCATTTTCATTCAGATCAACATCATAATATTCTATTACTTGCTGATTGTTTACACAATAACATAAACCTTTACCAATTTTTTCAAGAGTAAGAATTGTTCTGCCATTAGGTTTTGCAACTGAAGAATATTGAATTGGTGTACCCTGCCTCTTCAGAACATGG
>JAEUSG010000217.1 GCA_016788315.1 Fibrobacterota bacterium
AAAACTTCTAATCGACTTAAAAGCATACAGCCGTTTTACAGCATTTGATAATCTTGACGCTGTAACAACGGCAAGAACAGTTGGAGAAGCGGCAATAGACTCACTTGAAGCCTACAAAGTTTTAAAGAAGCGTCTTGCCGAAATAAATTCAACAAAACTTGACCTTCAAACGGCAAAATCATATCTGGACTCTCTGGTAGTAAACTTGCCAATACCAGATTGGTTGGGCAAAGGACTCCCCTGGGCAGATTCAGTTATAACATACGGCAAGATACGTGACTCGATTCGTTTACTTGAAAAAACAACCGGAATAGATCAGACAACAATAACCCGTCTTAAAACAAAATTTCAGGATTACAAAAGATTTCATGATACACTTATAGCATATATACAGAGCCCTGAGAAATTGACAGCTCATGTTCCTGCAATGCAGCTTCTTCAAAAATCTTCAAATGCCGGCATAAAAGAACAACTGGAAAATCAGGGAACTTTAGCGCTTCTAGCATTTGCGGGTTCAGCAGTCTCCTCTCCTGCTATTAATAGAATTATCGGCCCACTATCTACTTTAATGGCTTTTCAGGACTCTCTAACCAAATATAGGGAAACTGCTAAAAAGATTAGCGCATATATTGATACTTTTAACATGATTCTAAAAGATCCTTTCACTATAATAGATCGCTTCCCTAATATAAAGGGCTATTTTGCAACCTTTAATATAGACCCCTCAAAAATTAACTTCCCACCAGTAAAAGCACTTACTAACGAAATCCATGGAATTATCGCCCCGTATGCTTCAAAAATTCAAGAGCTGGTAAATTATGGTGACGAATTAAAAAAACTTGCTGATGAGATTCCCGGGCGCGAGGAATTTATCAAAAACTTTGTCCAATGTATGGCAACAACGAAAGAACAGCTTAGCAAAAACTTTATAACTGCAAAAGGGGCAACGCATACGGTTACAGTAGGCGTTCAAAGTGACACAAGCAAACTTACTGCAATGAAGGTGCATTATGGGCAAGAAACCTTTATGAGTATTATCGAAAACCCAGTTCAAGAAGCCCCCCGTTTAGAAAACAGTAATATTATTACTTATATAATTGGCGGTTCTGGAAAGCATTACTGTTTTGACAGGAATACAACACAGCAGGCAGACGCTGAGATATCAACAACCGGCATAAACGAAAGATTTGATGCAAACAATAACGGGTTCGAAGAGTGGCAGAAAGAGGGATATCAACTGATGTGTCTGAATGGGTTCTCCAAGATCGCAACATACATATCAGAAGACAGAAAAATTGAAGCAAAAGCAGGTACAGACAAATCACTCATTTTCAACTTTCCAGACATAAAGAAAGAGCTTCATTTTGTTAAAAATGGGGATAATTATCAGCTAAAAAAGTTTCTAACAGAAACTATGAAAGCGGAATTAAGTTTGACGCTGATCAAAACCATACCACTAATAACTTCAATTTCATTCAGCCCCATAACAGGTTCTGATAAAGTCGAAATTGAACTATCAGATAAAGAGATAACACTTGAGCGGTAAGTTTCTTTTATTATTAGCATTCACTCTCTTTTCTTCCGAATGGAAAAGCTATCGCTGCATAATAAAAACAACTGTAACGGTTTCCGGTAATAATACATCCACACTGCTCACGATTGCATGCAAAAGAGACGGAACAGATGTTTCAATACGAACAACACAACTGGCACCAGAAAAAGGGCGTTTCATTTCAATCTCCAAAAATGGGGAGGAATCGGTTTTTTACCCTGAAAATGGTGAACTCATTCGCCGCAGCCAAGTTTATAGTGAACAGGTAAACCTTGATTCCTTAACAAATTCTCTTTTCCGTGCCGGTCTTGGCAGCAGTGCTTTTATTGCGTGCCGAATGCCAAAAGAGATTGGCGCATTAATTGGTGCAGATTCACTTACTGCTTATCGAAATTTCAACGGAACATCCGTTTGTGACAGCATAACATTTTTCAAAGGTGTTTTACCTATATCCAAAACTGTTCTTTTAAAAAATTACATTCAGACCGATGGCAATCAATTTCTGATGCCAACATCAATTACAACAGAGAGCTTTTCTCCTAAAGTATCAACAAAAATAGAGTACAGTGGTTATCGGATAAACGCGGAGATTCCTGACGAATCATTTAATTCACGGTTTTTAGAATGAGAATTTCCATAGCGATACTAATTATAGCACTTATAGCAAGCCTAACGAATGCCGGGCAACCTATGCTTCCTGCTAAAAAGCTCATTTTTCTTTTGCTGCATGGAGAGGCTGGCAAAGGTAACAGCGAAACATCAAAAATATTTACAGATGTAAAGCGAAGCATTGAACTTGAATATAATGTAGAAGGACGTGTATTCTGCTATCAAATGGAAAACCCGGCTGGAGACATGGATAGCTGGATTGAGGAGATATCTTCAGACAGTAATCCAACCTCTTTTATGAAGCGGGCGATGAAAGAGTGCAGAGAGCGAATTGCTTACGAAACTGGACTTACCGACAGCATAGCACTCGATGCAGCAACACCGAAGGAATTTGTAATTTTCGCCCACTCATTCGCCGGTCTTGCCGTTAGACGCTATATCTGCTCCAACGAATATCGCGGCGACATACGAATGCTGATAACATTAAGCACTCCTAACGAAGGAACAGAATACCCACACATTCTGGAAATACTGGAAACGAGAACAGCTCTTAAAAGAATTAAAAGCGTAGCAAACAAAGCCATAAAGTCAGTTGACGCAAAAGGAGAACTCTTAAAAAGTCTTGAAACAGCGTACGAGTTACGTAAAGCGTATGCGAGTGTAACAGAGTTAATTGATGGTGTAAAAAAACTCATCAAAGAATTTAAGGAGGCTCGTGACCGATTAACAGAAGCTACCAACGCTTTGAAAGAAAGTGCAAATGAGCTGAACCCGCAAGAAATTATTAGTACAATTCAAAATACTGTAGACGCAGCAAAAACAACTTTCCAATCTCCACCAAATATTGATTGGAATGCGCTCAAGAACCTAAAATCAATTTTTGTTGATAGCATAACAGCACAGCTTAAAGAAAGCTCCGTCATGGATCTTTACACACTCATGAAAGATCTTGATTCATGCGCAAATGGGCAACTTGCATCATTACTTTCAGACTTCAATAGTAATAGAGCTATACTTGAAAACGCATTTTCTGTTGAAACTTTTTTAAGAGAATTCAACCCGGAAAAACTTAAAAACTATGGCGTATCAACAGACTTTAGCCGATATTATG
>JAEUSG010000221.1 GCA_016788315.1 Fibrobacterota bacterium
ACAATATATTAATGAAAAAGATGACAAACATACAACATATACTATCAAATGTCAACATGTTTTTATTTTTCTGTAAACAAAATATTTCAACATCCACCAGTTTAAACGATAAATTCATACATTATCCAAAAATTCAACAAAATCGATCAATTTTATTTTCCCGGCGTTCCCTTAATCGTCATAAAACCTTCTATAACTCCTGTTGACGGCACCCAATTCATATTAATGTTATTAAACAATACACCACCTGGAGGAATGAGTTCCATCGCTACATATTCATTTTTAACGATGGGCAAAAAAACAAAATCAATAGTCTCTTTATTTCCATTCTTTAATGAAATAGGTTCGTTACCCGCACTTAGCAGATTTAATGTTACAACTGTATCAACGCCGGGAAGAGAAGAGTCTCCAGCAACGAAGAATCCATTTGCAGGAATATGAACATTTCTTAACAACCTATTGATTTTATTGTAGTAAATATATAACGAATCATAGACCACTGAATCATAACCTGGATTATATATTTCCACATACTCAAAATTGCTTGCCGTTAAAACTTCCGTAATATAAACAGGACCTGATTCAGCCATTGTCTTTGTATTCATACTACCCTGTATAACTGTCATGCCCGGCCGTATTGCAATTACATCAATTTTAGCTGCAGAAGCTGACTTTACAAAAGTAGCAACTATTACAGAGTCGGCACCAGCATCAAAGGTGATGATCTGAGTATATCTATAAATAGTATCGCGACTGCTGCCTGAAAAATATGTTCCGTAAACTGAAAGTTTGCCGTTTAAGCCGTCAGGAATATAATCGAGTGAAACAGATGCACCACCTCTTGAAACTTTACTGAAAGCCGCAAACGTATCAGTCGCAGAGGCAAATGAACAAAAGACAGTATCAACATCTGTCCCTATATCAGTAAAAGTAAAATGGAGACTGCCTGCACATGGTTCGAGGTGCAGTGTAACATTGTGAGTAAGACCTGCCTTTAGTGTAAGCACCGTATCATCCGGAAAATGGATCATTTTTCCTGCAGAATCGTTCTCTGTCCACGCTCTGATTTTTCTTCCGCTGCCGGGCGTGATATCTGAAACCGTTACCTGTTTATACGCCTCATTCATACCAAGAGCAAATGTGTCGTACAGCGTATCCATACCACTGCCCGAAACAGATATGACAAGTCGATCATATTCCGTCTGCAATAGTTTGGCTTTTGCTGTACCTGAAGGGGAACGAATAGAGAGCAGTATATTTACTTCAGATTCACCAATACTAGTGCTGTTTATATCTATTTTATCCTCTCTAGAACACTGAAACATAAAAATAGCCATTAGAATACAAATGCATTTAATCATTATTTATTTCTCCTTTTGGGGAACAATATATGATTTCAGATATTAGCAGTGCAATAAATAGTGTATTTTTCATCAAACAATGACAAAGTGTCTTACATTCATATTTTCGTTTATGTTAGCATGTGCACTATTTGCAGACACAACAGCCGTTGATACATCGATAGTCGATACCTCTATAGTTGATACTTCTATCAAGGCTGATTCTATCACATTCACTCTTGGTGCAGGCGTTGTTGCAGAAATAATTATCCCTTCCTCCCCCCTCTTTAGCGCTTTACGTGGAGATGGTGAAAATGCAGTAGAGAAATCGAAAATGACCCAGGATGCCGAGGAGCGCTTCAGCAGCAACGATGTTACAGTATCGGCAGGTTTTGCTTTATTATACCGCAAATTTGCCGGGTGGCAGTTCACAGGCACAGCGTCATGGTTTGGCTTCGAAAATGGCAATGGCTGGTCGCCGAATAAAAGTGCTGATTCAACGATTACCGCAGATAGAGTAAACAGATACAGACTTGACTGCATACGCATAGGTCTTTGTGTGCAGAAAACACTGCCGGCAGATTTCATCACAGCAGACGGCTACGCCAGACTTTACATTGCTGCCGGCCTTGATGGATATCCGCTAATGAGACTGAGCACAGACAGAACGGCACTTGGGGGTAAGAGAGTTTCGTATGCAAAAGCGGCTGGCTATAGAGTGGGGCTTGGTGCAGAGAAGAGAATTTCCGAAAAGACTCTTCTATTGGGTGAAATAATGTACGGCAACACCTTTTACGGAAGCTTTGAATCAGATGGAGTGGTGCTGCAAAAAAAGAATCTTCTGCGAAACGGCGATGATTCTGAGGTGCAGCCGGAATTGAAATCAGTTATTTTTGAACTAAAAATTGTCAGAGGGCTATTCTGAATCTGAGTTCTGACTTTGGTTGAAACTGATAGTGTTTCTGGTTCTGTCGTAATTGACACCATTAACATTAGTTTCGTTACGTTTTATGAATTCGTATATCAGATTAATATCGTTTAGGGAATAATAGTTGAAGCACTCTTTAATCTCTTCCACAATATCGTATATGCTTGTCTTGTATGGTATCATATTTAAACCGCCTTTCGTAGCAATAACATACATTTTTACACTGTTCCTTTGCTTCGCTTCAACAGCAAACAGCCAAACTTCTGCTCCTCTCTTCACAGTAAAGTCTCACTACCTTGAACCTTTTGCCGACTCAGCGACTCGATTTGATTCTGCTGGAAGCGCCCGATTTCGAACAGCTATAGATGCATATAAACGAGGCAAGGCGGCTGATGCACTGCTTCAACTGGATAGCGCTCTCAAACTTATACCGGAGATGGAGGAATACATCCAGCTCTATCGAATGCTGTCTCTCGCCGCGTTGAAACGTAAAGCGGATGCAGATTCAATACCTTCCCTGCTGCTTCGGACAAAGACACGTTCACCGGCAATTTCACGCGCCGCTTCGGCAATTATTGAGCTCTCAATACCTGCAAACAGCTGGGAAAGACTTAAAATTGCTGATAAACTTTCCAGAGAAACAAAGTATCCTCAAGCATTATACCTCACCGCACTCTTAGCAGATTCACTTGACGAACAGGAGATGGCTAAAAAGTGCAGACTGGATCTTTTGCGTTCAAAAAGGGTTAATCAATTCACCGATTCAACAGCCGATAAGCTATACAGAAAAAGAAAGAGCATTGACGATGCTGTTCTGCTTGAACTAGCCCGTTTCCTGGAGTGGAGAATGCGCTGGGACGATCTTTACACATTGACCATTGAGGCTATTGATCAGCGTAATGAAAACCGTGTCCTATTTACTTCAATGGCGCAAAATGCGGCATATAGAAAAAAGAACTTCTTTGAATCTCTGCGTCTATTGCGTATTTGGGAGAGCCTTGAAGGAAGAACGCAGGAAACCCTTTTTAAATATGCGCTGAATCTCGAAAAGCTGCAATATTGGCGTGCGTCATGGATTCTCTACCGCGAATATCTCACAAGATGGCCAAAGGGGCAGCATGGAGATAATTTCATATGGGACTTAGGCCGCCGGCTTGAGAAGCGGGGTATGTTTGACAGGGCTGCTGCAGTTTTCCTTGACCTTGAAAAGCAGTACCCGAAAGAGGGATACGCCCCTGAATCAAGATTCAGAGCGGCATACTGCCTTTATAAAGACAGCTCATTCGATTTGGCAGCGGATCTATTCTCAGGCTTTACAGCACGATATCCTGACTCTAAAAATGCAGATGCTTCGCTATACTGGGCATCACAAGCTTTTAAAGCGAGTGGTAAAAAAGATTCAGCTTTGGAGTATCTGAACAAGTGTACACAAAGAGACCCTATGAGTTTTTATGCTTTACTATCTGAAGATGAATTGGGTAATATTTCTATTGACTCCTCTCGGGAAAATCCAACGGCATATTCTATGGAGGCTTTTCTCGACTCGCTGAATAAGGGGCAGCCAGGAAAAGATGAAGATCCTTTGCCTATAAAAAGAGGGGTTCTTCTTTTACAGGCTGGACTCAACGACATGGCTGCAGAGGAATTTGATGATGCAGCAAGATGGTCACGCAGAAAAGCTGATAGACTGGTAAGGCTTGCCAGACTTTATGAAACAGCAGGTTATTACACGAAAGCATACAGAACATCGATGGAATTGAGCTACAGAATACCTCAGGAAATGCGTCGTTCAGTACCTGCAGAAATTATGAAGCTCTTCTTCCCCCGCTATTTCGGCGAGGCAATTGACAATGAGGCACGCAAGGTAGGTATAGATCCACTATTTGTCCAGTCTGTTATGCGTCAGGAATCGCAATTCGACCACAGGGTTATTTCCAGAGCTGGTGCCAAGGGACTTTTACAAATGATGCCGGCTACAGGCCGCGAAACTGCAAATAGAGCAGGATGCGCTTTCGATGCCGATTCACTCACCCATCCCTTCTTTAATATTAAGCTGGGCACCTACCACCTTTCTGAGCTTTTAGACCATTTCAAAGGCAGTTACGAATGGACACTTGCCGCATATAACGCCGGTTCTGGTCCTGCCGGAAAATGGAGCAATGAAACTAAAGGGCTCCCCTACGACAGATCTATTGAAGAAATTGCTTATGGTGAAACAAGACAGTATGTGAAGCTCTGTATGCGGAATTACCGTTTTTACAAAAAAATCTGGGGAAGCAATTAGCCCCCTCAAACGCCAAATAGATTGCCCAAGGGGCATAAAATCAGGTATTTTATCCCTCTTTATTTAAATTTGTAAGTTCATATTGAAACAGGAAAATTTTACGATGTTCAGGCGTATTGACAAGAAAATGACCTTCCCGGAGATGGAAAGAACCATACTCTCACTTTGGGAAAAGGAGAAGGTTTTTGAAGCATCACTGGAAAAAACCAAAAAGAATAAACCATTCTCATTTTATGACGGGCCCCCGTTTGCAACCGGACTCCCTCACTATGGACACCTGCTTGCAGGAACCTTAAAGGATATTGTTCCGCGATATTGGACAATGCGCGGTCGGTACGTTGAGCGCCGTTTCGGATGGGATTGCCACGGCTTGCCCATTGAAAAACTTGTTCAAGACGAACTTAATCTTAAGGGCACACCTGAAATTCTTAAGGCTGGTATTGATAAATTCAACGAGACCTGCCGTTCTTCTGTGCTTAAATATGCCGACGCATGGCGCACAACAGTTACCCGCATGGGCCGGTTTGTTGATTTTGATAATGATTACAAAACAATGGATCGCCCCTTTATGGAGTCGGTCTGGTGGGTATTTAAAGAGATATGGAAAAAGGGGCGCGTTTACAAAGCACACCGGGTTATGCCCTATTCATGGGCTCTTACAACTCCGCTATCAAATTTTGAAGCCAACTCAAACTATAAAGATGTTCAGGATCCTTCAATAACAATACGCTTTAAAGTTGCAGGTAAAAGTGATGAATACCTTCTAGCATGGACGACAACTCCATGGACCCTTCCAGGAAACCTTGCCCTTTGCACCGGTCCCGATATCGACTATGTCAAAGTGAAGGATAAAGCACAGAACGTCTACTACACACTGGCCGAAGCGCGCCTGAGTGCCGTTTACAAAAAGGCTGATGACTACGAATTGGTAGAAAAGTTCAAAGGCAGTGCACTTAAAAACACCGTTTACGAACCGCTCTTTCCATACTTTAAAGATCATCCGAATGCATTCCGCGTTCTTAACGATGCCTTTGTAAGCACCGAAGATGGTACAGGCATTGTCCATATGGCTCCTGCCTATGGTGAAGATGACTATCGTATATGCAAAGCTGAAGGTATCGACATAGTTGACCCTCTGGACATCGAAGCGAAATTCACCTCTGCAGTTCCTGAATACGAAGGACAACATTGCAAAGCCGCAGATAAGGCCATAATGCAGCGCCTCAAGAGTGAAGGCAAACTTATACACCAGTCAACAATAGTCCACAGTTATCCATATTGCGACAGAAGCGATACACCTCTGATATACAGGGCAATTGAAGCCTGGTATGTGCGTGTCGAAGACATGCGTGACGAACTTGTTGCGAATAATGAAAAGATCCACTGGGTCCCGGAGTATGTAGGCTCAAAGAGATTCGGCAACTGGCTTAAAGATGCCAAAGACTGGAACATAAGCAGAAACCGTTTCTGGGGTTCATGTATACCTCTATGGATATGCCCCGATTGCGGACACATCGAATGCATGGGCTCCATAGAAGAGCTGGAAAAGCTGTCTGGCAAAAAGGTTACAGATTTACATAAGCATAACATTGATCCTATAACATTCAGTTGTACGGCAAAGGGGTGCAAAGGCACAATGAAACGTACGCCTGAAGTCTTTGACTGCTGGTTCGAATCGGGTGCAATGCCATATGGTCAGCAGCACTATCCATTTGAAAACAAGGAGCAGTTTGAACTTGGTTTTCCTGCCGATTTCATAGCTGAAGGACTAGATCAGACACGAGGCTGGTTCTACACACTGCTCGTTCTGTCAACAATACTCTTTAAAAAACCGGCATTCAAAAACGTTATTGTTAACGGACTCATCCTGGCAGAAGATGGCAAGAAGATGAGCAAGCGTCTTAAGAACTATCCGGCACCGGAATATGTTATGGAAAACTACGGAGCAGACAGTCTCCGTATGTACCTAATCAACTCCCCCGTTGTACGCGCCGAAGATTTGAAATTCTCTGAAGCCGGCATAAAAGAGATTTTAAAGAGCGTGATGATCCCTTTCTGGAATGCATACAACTTCTTTGTTGAGTACGCCATAACAGACAACTGGAATCCGGAAAAAGACCATATTACAAGCTGCAACGAGCTTGACAGATGGATTTTGTCTGTGCAGCAGAGCCTGATAAAAGAGGTCAATATCCAGATGGAATCCTACAATCTGTATAAGGTTGTACCGGCTGTTGTTGACTTTGTAGAAGATCTCACCAACTGGTATATCCGCAGAAGCCGCGGCCGATTCTGGTCTGATGCAAAGGGCGACTGGAAGGCTAAGCAGGAGTGCCATAGCACCCTTTAC
>JAEUSG010000269.1 GCA_016788315.1 Fibrobacterota bacterium
GACACCCAGCTCGAAGAGCGTATGGGGCTCGTAAGAACAATAGTCGGCCTTGGTAATGCCCTGCGCGGCAAACAGAACATCCGCAACAGACAGCCGCTGAACTCCATAACCGTGGTCATAGGTGCCAGAGAACAGGCGATACTCAAACCATATGAAAATCTCATTATGGAAGAGCTTAATGTTAAAAACATTATATGGCTTGAAAATGGCGGTGATCTTGTCAAACTTATAATAAAGCCCAATTACCGGTTACTCGGGAAAAAGTTCGGCCCTCAGATGAAAGAGGCTGCGGACGCTATATCCAAACTTGACCCGTCCGGCATCGACTGCCTTGAACGCGGCGAGTGTGTTGCCGTTCTTGGACAGACTGTTTCAGGCGATGAAGTTCTAATTGAAAGGCTCTCTACAACCGGAGCGGTTCTCGAAACTAAAAAAGGAATAACCGTCGGTCTCGATACGGCTATTTCCGATGAGCTCTACCTCGAAGGACTGGCACAGGAAGTGAAAAACAGAGTTAACAATATGCGCAAAGAGGCGCTCTTTGATAAAGAGGACAGAATCTCCATTCTTTGGACTGACGGCGGTAAAAAGCTCTCTGAAGCAATAGTACGTTTCAGCAAACTTATTATGGCTGAAACACTGGCTGTATCTATCGAGAAAGGTTCTGCAGGCAGCAGCTCCGAGACAGTTAAAGAGTGGGAGATTGAAGGGGAAAAGGTAACACTTGCCCTTTCAAGAATAAAGAGATAGATTTGAAACTATATAAATAAATGGATAACCGGAGGAATGCAAAATGAATGCAAAAGAACGCCAGCAGTTTGAAAAACTGCTAACAAAGAAAAGAGATGAGCTTCTGCACGAGCTTGGCTTGATTGAAGAAAGCACATTCAACACAAGCAACAGAGATTCCACAGGAGACAACTCATCTTATGCTGTGCACTTGGCAGATCAGGCCTCAGACTTCAGCGAAAGAGAAAAAGCCTTCCACTTTGCCTCCCGCGAAGGCCGTTACCTTCATCACATAGATGAAGCACTTAGACGTGTAAAGAATCCTGACTACGGTAAATGTCATTCATGCTCACATGATATCGGCTTAGAAAGATTAAAGGCAGTTCCTCATGCAAGACTTTGCATTAAGTGCAAGATAAAGGAAGAGGAAGAGAAGAAGAAACAGTTATAGGAGTTTTTTTGCATACATTATAATAGACAAACTCTCCCCCTTGCCCCCTCTCTTGAAAAGAGAGGGGGATGTTTTTTTAAATTAAAATTCCTAACCCCTCTCTTTCCAAGAGAGGGGTCGACCCGTAGGGTCGGGGGTGAGTTTTTCAAAACGAAACAATCCAGAATATGGAATCATTAGATATACGAAAGAGACCTAAAACTACAGGAGCGCTTCTGTTTGTTGCGCTCCTTTTTCTTTATACACCGTCTGACGGAGTCCCTGTTTTTGATTCAGAGAGGGCGTTCACACTTCTTGAAAAACAGTGCGCATTCGGGCCAAGAGTTCCAAATTCCGCACCACATCGTGCACAGCTAAAATGGATGACTGCCGAATTATCGAAGCTCAAAGGGGCTCAAGTTTCTCTCGATTCATTCACCCACATAGACAAAAGAAGAAAGAGCTCTCTAAAACTGACAAACGTATCTGTTGTTTTTAAGGGCAAAGCTCCCGGCCGCCGTCTTTTCTGCGCCCACTGGGACTGCCGTCCCTGGTGTGATCAGGATCCAAATCCAAATATGCGAAACACGCCCGTAACGGGAGCCAATGATGGTGCAAGCGGCGTTGCGGTACTGATGGAAACATGCAGACTTCTTTCTCAATCCACTCCCCCTGTCACCATTGAGATTCTCCTGTTCGATGGCGAAGATTATGGAATGAATGATGACCAGTGGTGTCTTGGATCAAAAAGATTCGCAGAACGCATAAAAAAAAGTGATTACAATTTTGCAATTCTGCTGGATATGATAGGTGACAAAGATCTAAGTATACCAATGGAAATGAATTCACTTAACCTTGCACCGCAACTAACCATGCGCATTTTTGAAACAGCGGTGAAGCTTAACCTGCCTGCCTTTAAAAAGCAGAACGGCATAGCAATTTATGACGACCATATGCCGCTGCTTGAAAAAGGTATTCCCTCTGTTGATTTAATAGATTTTGATTATCGCTACTGGCACACAACGGCCGATACTCCGGACAAGTGCTCAAAAGAGAGTCTTGGACAGGTCGGGAAACTGATAGTGCAGCTGATGTATGAATAGGACTTATAAAATCAAGTGAACAAGAAGAAACTTAAGAACGACCTTATTTACATTTTCATACGACTACTGGTATTCAATGTACGATTGATGCCTAGACAGCTCTCTCTATTTACCGCTCGCCTGCTCTCAAAGATTCTCTGGATCCTTTTCCGCAAAGAAAGAGAAAAGACCCTACGTAATTTGCAGAGTGTTTTCGGCACATCAATTTCACCGGATTTAACTGGGAGAAAGGTTTTTTCCAACATTGCTGAAAATCTCGTCGATGCCATTCTCCTGCAAAAACGTCTTAAAAATAATCCCGAAGAGGCAATGCAAATAGAGGGTCTGGATTATGCCAAAGAGGCCTTAGCAAAAGGGAAGGGAATAATTTTTCTTACAGCTCATACCGGCTGCTTCGAAATGCTGTCGCCCCGTTTTGCGCAGATAGGCTTTCCCCTTACAGTTATGGGGGCAAAAATATATGATCCCCGGCTTAACAGCATAATAATCGACAACCGGAAGAGTTTCAATGTCGGCTATATCGAAAGAGGAGACGATATTCGCGCTCTGGTAAGGTTGCTGCGCAACGGCGGCTGTTTCGGTGTCCTTTGCGATCTTGACACAAGAGCAGAAAGCCGCTTTGTTCCATTCTTCGGTACGCCGGCAAAAACCATCTCAGGTCCTTTTCGTCTGGCACTTAAAACTGGTTCCGCTCCATTGCCGATTTTCGCTATAAGAAACAGCGACGGCTCACAGACTGCAAAGGTCTATCCACCTCTCATTCCAGAGGGAGCAACGGAAGAGGATAAAATCCACTCGATGATGTCCAGTTACAATAAAATCTTAGAGGATCTGATTAAGCGCGATCCTTCACAATGGATTTGGATGCATGAAAGATGGAAAAGTAAACTATGAAACAATTTCTGCTGTTAATACTAATTGCACTTACGATTTCCATATCAACCGGCTGCAAAAGCAAAAAGCCGCAATTCGGAAAAGGGAGCATGCATCCCGACAGCATACCATTACAGGAGTTCACAGACACTGTTAGAATGTCAATGACTGAAAAAGGGGTGAAACGGTGGTCGCTTATTACAACACATATTGTCCGCTATAAAACAAAGGGGGGTACAGTTGTAACCCCTGTCCATGTTACATATTACACAAATACCGGTTTGTCAATACTAACGGCAGATACGGGTATAATATCATCGGCGCAGGATACCCTTGAAGCCAATGGTAATGTCGCCATCAAGACGTACGACAAGAAGGAAGTGACGACCACAAGGATAGTCTGGCATAAGTCAACAGATAAGGTTGAAAGCGACAGAGCTGTGAAAATGATTACTGCCGAAGGGGATGTTTATACCGGTACCGGATTCAAAGCCAACACCAACCTCTCCGAATGGCGTATTCTTAAGAACGTAAAAGCACGAATAAAGAATCCCAATAAAGGATTGCTGGAATAGATTATTTCGGTTATCTTGAAATCAATCTATTTATCTGATGCGCTGCATAACCGGCACCGAAACCATTGTCTATATTAACAACAGTTACTCCGGAAGCACAGGTATTAAGCATTCCGAGTAGTGCGGCAAGACCGCCGAAACTGGCACCATAACCGACACTTGTCGGACAGGCTATTACAGGAACTTTTACAAGGCCGCCGACTACACTTGGTAACGCACCTTCCATACCGGCAACTACTACTATTGAATTGGCCTTATCGAGAATAGCCTTCTTAGCCATAATCCTGTGTATACCGGCAACTCCGGCATCATATATCCTCTCAACTTTGCTTCCCAGTGTTTCAGCAGTAACTGCAGCCTCTTCAGCCACAGGCATGTCTGAAGTACCAGCCGAGACAACAGCCACAAGACCGCATTTCTTACGTAATTTTGGAGGTACAAGGGAGATGGTTCGGCTGATAGGGTCATATTTTACACTTGAAGGAAGCTCCGGTTTAATGGCAATCCAGGATGCTTCTGCAAGACGAGTTCCAAGGAGGATGCTTCCATGGTTAAGTATGGCGAGGCTTATCTTCAAAACTTGTTCAGGAGTTTTATTCTGGCAGAAAATGACCTCAGGTGCCCCTTTTCGGACCTCCCTGCCGTGGTCTACTTTGGCAAACCCCATATCTTCAACCTGGTTTGGATCTCTTTTTTTCATTTCTAAAAGATAGATAGTTGGAATCACCTCTTCCAATTTCTATTTTTCACCATTATGAATAAAATACCTTCTATTTCCCTTCGTGGAAAAAACGTTCCTAAGTCTGCAATCCGTAAACTTATCCCTTTTGCCAAAGATGCTGAAAAGCGCGGCATTAAGGTTCATAAACTTAATATCGGTCAACCCGATGTTGAGACTCCGCAGGAATTCTGGGATGCCGTAAAAACCTTTAAGGAGAAGGTACTCGCCTACTCTCCATCCGAAGGTCGTCCTGAATTTATCGATGCAATGATTAAATATTATGCCGGTCATAATATCAACTTCAAAAGCGATGAAATAATTACAATCGTAGGCGGCATCGAAGGTGTTCTCCTGACTCTATTTGCTGTTGCAAATCCGGGCGATGAAATAATAACACCTGAACCTTACTATTCAAATTATGTAGGCATTACTGCAATGACCGATCTGAAGTTTGTACCAATCACAACTACCGCCGAGAAGGGTTATCACCTTCCAAGTGCAGCGGAGATTGAGAGTAAAATTACAGATAAAACAAGAGCAATTCTGATTGCCTCCCCTGGTAACCCGACCGGATGCGTATATACAAAAGAAGAGATGGAGATGGTTGCCGGTATCGCAATTAAGCATGGAATTTTTGTCATCTCCGATGAGGTGTACAGAGAGTTTGCCTATAACGGTGAACCCGTAACCAGCATCATGCATATTAAAGGGGTGGAGCAGCATGCAATTTTGATTGACAGCATGTCAAAGCGCTACAGTGCCTGCGGTGCACGCCTCGGCTGCATTATAAGCCACAACAAGGATTTTATCGACTCTGTAAGAGCTTATGCCACTGTAAGACTTTCAGCCCCGACACTTGACCAGATAGGTATTGCAGCGTGCATCAATACACCGCAATCATATTTTGATAAGGTAAAAGAGGACTATAAAAACAGACGCGACATTGTAGTTGACACAATGAACGGCATCAAGGATGTTATCTGCCCTGTTCCGGGAGGTGCCTTTTACGCTATGGTAAAAATTAAAGGTGTCGACACCGAAGAGTTCGCAAAATGGCTTCTTACTGACTTTTCATTTGAGAGCGAAACCGTTCTTGTAGCTCCAGGTGCCGGTTTTTATGCAACACCGGGTCTTGGCAGGGATGAGATACGAATAGCCTACATTATGAATACTGCTGTCATGAAAAGGTCTATGACTGTCCTTGCAAAAGCGATTGAACAGTATCGAAAAACCCATTAAAACAACTCGTTGTTTTTACATGTAAAATTTTATTTGTTTAGCATTTTCATGTAAAAATTAAGCGGTGAACCTCGTTTTTTTTAGTAAAATGCCTGTTTTTCAAAGGCACAGTAGTTGCATGTTCTTAATTAAGTTGCGCTAAACTGATGTTTGTAAAAATTAGGAGGGTGATATGAATTCAAGAACCACAATCGTACTTGCTCTTATTGCGACTGTTGCATCTTTCGGAGCAGTAACATTTACCACACAGCCGTCACTAACCAAAGACAGCCAAAACAGAATGTGGGTTGATTTTGCTGTAAGCGAATACACAGATGTTGCGGTAACCATAGTTGACATGCGCGACACGTCAAACGTGCGCCATCTGGCAGCAGGTATGCTTGGAGCAAATCCTCCTGCCCCGCTGACTGCAAACACTCTCTCCCAGCATATCGAATGGAACGGCAAGGATGATTTCGGTTTTCAGGTATCCAATCCTGAAATCTACAAAGTAAGAGTACAGGCAGGCATGAAAGTTAAACTCCGCAACACGGTCGGAGATAATCCATACTCCTTTAATGGTACTTCAAACGCCTACGGCGGTTCCTATGCTGCTGGTTCAGGCAGTGGAGGACGTATTTACGGAATGATCGCAGGCTCTGACGGATCAGTTTACGTATGCGGAACCCCGGGTCCAATTTTTCATCAGCATGAAGGCTGG
>JAEUSG010000273.1 GCA_016788315.1 Fibrobacterota bacterium
TCCTTGAAGGCGTTGTCGAAGTCTTTCTGCTTATAGAAAAGCATTCCGGTTTTGAAATGGATTAGGCTGCTCATAGCTCTGCCGCCGCCTTCGAGCTTTTTGAGTTCGTCAAGTGCTCCGAAAGTGCTGCCCCGTTTCATAGCAATCTCTGCCAGCATATACCGTGCACGGTTTTTTAGAGATCTTGATTTGCCTTCAATAGCAACTCGCTCAAGCTCTTTTTCGGCAAGAGCATAATCCCCCTGCTGCATATATGCGAGGCCTTTGTAATAAAAGGCTCTGAAAAGAAGTTTATGCTCCTGATTGTTTGAAATGAACTCGTTGAATTTGCGGATTGCAGCCGGGTATTCTGCCTGCCAGTAGTAAATTTCGCCTAACAGGAGGATTGATAACGGCACATATTTTCTGTCTTTTGCGTATACATCAAGGACTTTTGAACACTTTTCGATGGATTTGGTATAGAGTTTCTTTTCGTTTTCTGTTACCGCAACGCTGGTATCTGAACCGGAGGCCAGTCGTCGAATCTGCTGCTCCCGTGCAGTGCTGAAGTACTTCTCCGCATTATAGTATGTGTTGAAGTAGACACACCCAGAAATAGAGAGCAGGGAAAAGGCCGAAATTAAGAAAAACTTTATAAATTGCATACAGTACAATTAATATACGAAATGTGAGGTCTGAACTCTTCCTATTTTATTCATTAACGGAAGAATTGGATTGTATAATATTTGAATTTATATTGAAATGCAAAAACTATGTTCAAACTTTTTAAGGCAATTGCTCTATTAACGATAATATTCGGCCTCCTTTATGCGGGGGTCTACTATTATTTTGCTAATTACGACAGCAAGTCTGCACCAACGATGGTCGATACACTCAGTGTGGTAATCGACGACATGCGGGATGCTGTTGCTTCGGCGGAGCAACGCATTCAGGACAGATCACGTGAATCTCTCCCATATGATGATGAAGAAAGGGTTCTAGATAGTCTAAAAAAAGGAATAGATTCTTTGCGGACTCTGGTAAAAATCAACAGCGATATTAAGCCGGCTGACACCAAAACCATGTATCTGGAAAAAATTGAAGCATTTGTTATGCAGAAGAGTTCAGGGAAAATTGTGCTGTTTGGCGCGCTGCTGTTGATTCTCCTCCTGCTTCTGCTGCTGTTGTCCTTTGGTAAGGTGAAAAAGAAACAGAAAAAAGAGCCCGCTCCTGAAGTCAAGAGTAGGCTTCAGCCGCAGGTGCGCCGGGAGGATACTAAAACTGTTCAAAGCGAAGTGCCTGTCATTACTAAAGATTCACTTGAGGCTACACTGGAAAAATTCAGAAGTGCCGCACCGCTAACCCTTCGTGAAGAGCCGAAGGTGAGTGTTGAACCGCCTCCGCCACCTCCTCTGCCTCCAGATCAAACAGTGCAACAGGCTTCAGCGCCTGAAATTAAAGTTGATGAGCCGGTCGTCAGGCCTTCCGAGCCAATTCGTTTTGTTCCGCCTTCAAAAGTGCCCCCCCAGCAGCATGTTGCCTCTTCGCTAGAGCAGCCTAAGAGCGGTGCCAATCTGATTGAAACAGTCTTTGAACTCTCAAAACGCGGCTATTCAGTTGAAGAAATAGCAGGCGAGGCCCACATTGATCAGGACCAGGTGAGATTAATCCTACGGTTCAGGCAGTAATAAACCGATAATATATAAGTGGAACTCTCTTCAGCATACAGCGGGGGAACATCCCGCACAGTATCGAACCAGAATGGCTCCGTGCCGATTGTGCACGAAGGTGTTGTTGAATTGAAATCGTCCGATGGCACTGCTTTGGTAAGAGTAGGTTCTGCACTCTATCCTCTGAAAGAGGGAGCTGGTTTAGCAGTAGGAGAAAAAGTTCTGCTCTCATTTTCCAGAAGTCCCGATGGTTCCATGCTTGTAGAAATTGCTCCTAAGCAGGATAGCACGGCATTACTGAATGCCGGCGCAATGACAAAGGGAGAATATGTAGCCATAAATTCTCTTTCAATGCTGTTAGGTGAACTTGAAAAAAATACCGATACAGCAAAAGCGAAGAATCGGGATCTTGAATCTCTTAAATCTTTGATACGTGCATTTGTAAAATTTACTCCTTCGTCAATTCCTGCCGTCTATTCTGAATCTTTACCAATTAATACACTGCCTGAAAAAGAGAAAACAGTTTCTGCTGCTGGCTTGCCGGCTGCCGGTATTGCAAATGCAGTTCAGGCAGAAGTTAAAAGCCTTCCGCAGTTGCGTGCCGTTATCGAAAAACTAATTTCCAATCCGGAGATCCCTGAAAAAACAAAGGAACTGCTGAAAACAGCCATCAGTCAAATTGACAAGAAGGCGTTGCCTGTTTCGGTTCCGCAGGAAGGTCCTCTGCCGGTAAAGGTTTTACCAGGCGTTAAACTGTCTGTTGAGGTTGCCGAGGTTCGTGTAGACGGAAGAGTCTCTGTTTCGCAGCGCGGAGGTGAATCTTTTCAGGTTCAGCTTCCTGTATCGGTCCGGCAGGGAGATCTTCTTACCTTTACGCCAGTTACTGAACGGGCATGGACGTTGGAAGAACATATACCGTATGAAGCAGTAAAGAAAGGTGAATCGATTCCGCAAATAAGACAGATTGTTGAAAAGGTTTTGGCAGAACCTCAATTTTCTGATTACAAAAGGTCTGTTTCTGCACCGGAGCTCTCCCATATTGAAAAGGCGGTTGAATCTACGGTTCGAGCCTGGAATCTACCTCCGGAGGATGCGGATGCTATGGTGCGCACTCTCTTTAAATTGGCAGAAAATCACAATGTAAGAGATAGGATCAGACCCGAAGCTGTAAGTTATGCAGGAGTTAAAAATACAGGTGAGGTATTTGCGAAAATATTCGCCATACTTACGGAATTGACAACAAATCCGAAGGTTGCTGAAAAGGATAAAGCTGCTCTAAAACCTGTTTTAGAACAGCTTAAATCGTTTATTGCCCCTGTAATATCAGAAAGTATTACACCGGAGAAGGCTGTAGTTGCATTAAAAAAACTTGAAGAGAGATCAGGAGTTCTTTTTGAACATAAGTTGATGCGTCTATTTTCTGCCCCGCCGACCGAGAGAATGCAGCTGCTTTCTTCCATCAAGAATGATATTAAGAGTCAGCTGGCATCACTTGCGGAAATTGTCTCAAAATCAGAATTCAGCCCCTCTATAAAAGAGCAGATAAGCGGTGAAACAGGAAAACTTTTAAATCAGATGGATGCACTTCAGGTGAGGAATTCAGCCGATCAGGAGTGGCGCCATATTTACATCCCGGTTGTTCAGGAAGGCGAGCAGCGTTCAGCCCAGGTATCTTTCCGCAGGCGCGGCAAAAAGGGGGCTGTGGATCCGGAAAATAGTTCGGTTGTTTTGAGGGTCGCTCCATCACGTATCGGCGAAATGGAAGCTGCTGCAAAGATATCAGAAGGGCGGCTCTTTGTAAAGTTCAACGTGCAGTCGGAACCACTGATAGATGCTTTTAATTTTGAAAAAATGCTGCTTGCCGACAGACTAACTGCTCTAGGCTACAAAGTGGCCGGTCTTGAGGCTGGTTTATGGAATTTGAAGATACAGAAAGGTAAGTCGGAACCAAATAGAACTGATATTCAGGGATTTGATATCACAGCATGAATAGAAAAGGTTATAGGAAAAATTTAAAAAGCGCTGTGGCGCTTAAATATACTGAAGGTGTTGACAAGGTTCCTGTTGTCTCTGCCAAGGGAGAGGGGCGGATTGCTGAGTCAATTCTTGAACTTGCGCGTGAGCACAATATTCCAGTGCGTGAAGATCCTGATTTGATAGAGTTG
>JAEUSG010000287.1 GCA_016788315.1 Fibrobacterota bacterium
TCATACCTCACATGAAAAAGATGATCGAACTTGTTCACCAAAACGGAGGATATGTATTTCATCACAGTGACGGAGCAATTCGGGAGATCATTCCTACAATGATAGATGCAGGTATAGACGTCCTAAATCCTATTCAATGGGTTTGCCGTGGAATGGAGAGAGAGGGACTGAAAAGAGATTTCGGCGACAAGTTGATATTTCACGGTGCTGTAGAAAACCAGAGAATACTACCTTTTGGCACGGTTCAGGAAGTGAAAGAAGAAGTAATTGAAAACATAAGAACACTTGGCAAAAACGGCGGATATATTATTGCTCCATGCCACAATCTGCAGGCGGTAAGCCCCGCCGAAAATGTGGTAGCAATGTATGAAACAGGTTATGAATATGGTTCAATGTAATCAATAATGATGTATTTTATGGTTGATGCCTTTTTCATTGTCAACCACTCTTGATTTAAAAGCTCCGGCGAGAGAGAGACTCATTGTCTCTTCTCTCGCCCTTTTTATGCTTGCTGTCAGACTTCTGCTGATACGAGACGGACTTCCAGACAGCTACTCAGCCGCACTCGCAGAAACGGTATACCGCTATGAACCGGGGACTGGCTTCCCACCCTTTCCGGGAATTCCGGTTTATGTTTTACTTATACGTTTTTTCATCTTTTTAGGTTTTGCTGATTATCAGGCATTAGTTCTACCTTCAATTGTATCCTGCTCTCTTGCTGTATTTCCAATCTTCAATATTGCTAAAAGAATATTTGGTGTCCGCGAAGCATATACCGCCGCAATCTTTTATGCCCTGCATCCCGGCACACTATCATTTTCTCTTTTACCCGGTTCAGATGCTGTTCTTCTCTTTCCTCTGATGCTTGGGGTCAGACTGATTTTAAGAACTGCATTCATTTCCAGAGAGGAAAGAGAAAAAACACGTTTTATTTCCCAATATGCAGGAAGCGCTGTTCTGGCCTTTTCAATCGGTCTATCCGGCAAAGCTGTCCAGTTACTCTTGATTCCTGTCTCTCTGGCATTTATATCAGCATTAAAACTGAAAAGCTTTTCTGCAATTACAGAAACATTCAATGGCTGTCTTATTGGTTTGGCTTTATGGGTACTGCCCTATTTAGCAAATTACAGCATAAGCGATCTAATCTTACAGACATCAACATATCAACCTGTAGTTGAAACTCTGCAGTTAAGTTTAAATGAGAAAGTAACATCACTTCTTTGGGGAATTACCTTTTACAGCCACTCTATAACAGGATCAACAGCCTCAACCATTATTTCATCGCTGCTGTTATTCACGATGTTTATCCAGGGGGTTAAAAGAGCATTTACTGAACGAGGCTTCACACATCTCGTCATACCAACATTAGCGCTTCTTTTTTACGGTCTTGTATCTAACGTTCCTGATTCACCAGCAAACTACTCACTGTTATTCCCGTTTATTATCCTCATCTCATCAGGAGGTGTAATTTCCCGCTCTTTCACCACGTTCAAATATTCAGGAACAGTAATCATAGCATTGCTAGTCATTACAATATTTACCACACGAGCCAGCATACTGAAAAATAAAGAAACAGCTCTGGAAAGCGCTGTTTCATACCTGAAGAAAGAATATCCTGACAGCGGATGCACCGTCCTATGCGGAACATCCGCCAAACTTCTTAAACGTGAGCTTACAGATTTCAGAATATACCGGATCGAATCGAAAAAAGATCTGCAAAATCCAAAAATAGCCGTATCTGAATTTATTGTATATATCTCTGACATTCCGGGATTCAAAGAGAGGTCAATTCCCGAAGCAAAAAAACAGAAGGTATTCCATCCATTAAGGCTTTACGAGGGTCGAAAGCGGTCGATTGAAGTTCATTATAAAACAAATCAGTGAAGCTGCTCTTTGTAAATTTTTCTTACCTCATTAAAAAACGATGCATACTCTTCACTTCTGTAATCTTTATATGTGTAAGCAAATGGGGTATAACTCTCTTTTATAAAACGGAGTGTAACTTCTTCATAAATGCCGTCCCGTATATAAATTCTGCAGAAATTATCCTTTGTTGAGGCAAGAAAAACCTGCCCCAGAGCAAGATAACCTGGGTCAATATTAAATATCCGTTTTCCATTCTCGGAAAAAGTATTCTCTATGTCAATTGTATTAAGTTTTATATCCGGAAGAGCGGTTCTGTCTATTAGATTCTTAAAACTTACAAAGCAGCGTCTTACAATTTTTCCTAGTTCATCTTCGTAATAGTCAGAATAGGAGCTGAAATCCATAATATTACTGACAACATCATGAGGCCCGTAAACACATTCAAGTTTTTCGAGCAGCTCATTAAGATCCGCTCTTTCTGACAACAGAAGACCGCAGAAAAGCTTTACTGCAACCGGTTTTTTTTTGATATTATTCATGAGACAAATATCTGATATTCCAACGCATACAGCAAATTTCATATTTAATAACTATCCTATGTCAACATATACGAACATTTTTCACAATACAACCGACACTCTTCTCTGTTGTCAATCTCCTATCACCGGACATTAAAGCAAGGTGGGTATTGTTCATTTCACCCTTAAATTACCACCTTAAACACAGCAAAACCTGTAAATCAACAACATAAGTTTACGAACACTTAAATTTTTTATTGACTGACAGAAATTTAATATGATATGTTGTAATAGACAGTAAACCTTTATTGTATAGGAGGACAAAATGGCAAGAATCTCAAAAGCGGAGCTCATTAAGCTTCAGAAGACACTCAAAACAGACGCACTTATCGGCGAAAAATTCGGCATTTCCCGCCAGGCTGTGCATCAGCTGCGTCAGAAATACGGTCTGGATTACAACCGTATTAAGAACAAAGAGAGAAATGAAAAAATAGCTTCTCTCTACAAGAAAAATGTACCTGGAACAAAGATTGCCGATTCTGTAGGCGTTTCTATTTCACAGGTATACCGCATCATCGGCCTGTCAAGCAAACCGGCAAAAAAAGGCAAGAAAAAGAAGTAATATTCTTCAATTTCGAATCTTGAGACCTCCAATATCCGTATGTTCGGATTTGGAGGTCTTTTTTTTAGCGTGAAGGATAAGCTTTCGCCTTAACTCGAGCGCTGATTGCTCTTAATTGGTCACTGTATTCTTTTGTTATCTGAAGGTCGGGCTCTTTAAAACCGTACATCAGGCCTCGCTTACAGTGTGCAAGTGCAAATAGATTGTTCTTTTTCTTTTCATAAATGGCCGCAATAGAGGCGTGACATTTCAGAGAATGGACATTGTTATTACGATCTTCTGCATCCGCATAAGCAAGAATTTCTTCAAATATTGCTAGAGCTTTATCAAGTTCACCTTTTGCGGCATGAGCCTCTCCGGCATAGAAAGAGAGCGCTCTGTTATCAGGATACTTTACAAGCCACTCCTGCGTTACTTTAAGAGCCTCATCATAACGGCCCTCAAGATTCAGAACCTGAGCAAGATTGATAACAGCTGGCACCGCCGCATATATGCCATCATTTGCTGCTTTTTTCAGCTGCTGAATTCCCTCTTCACGATTATCGCCTACACCAGGCATCCACCAGAGAAGCTTAGACAGCTTGCTGCTCCAATATGTATAAACACCCATTCCGAAAAGTGCATCACTGAACCTTGGATCCCTCTTGTAAACCTGCTTTAGAAGATCTACACCGGAAAGACCATTTCTGAACGAGGTAATGTATCGCTTGTACCTGCCCTGAAAAGAGCCCAGCGTGCCATAGGAGCCGCCTGTAAAAAAGAGATTCCACATATCGTCCGGATTACTCTGCATGGCGGCTTCGCCTAGTTCAATTGCCTTCTCACAATTGGCAGTAAATTCTTTTTCCTCTCCCGCCGACATATAAAAAGCCATCTTGGCATCAATTGTGGCGGCAGTAAAGAAATAACCCGCAGGATGTGACGGGTACTGTTTTTTAATCCCTTCAAAGACTCTTAAAGCCTCACTGAAGCGGTCTGCGTGGACCAAATCTAGCGCGGCCCTGATCTTCTTATCCAATGCCGGATCCGCTTTTCCATTGATCTCGATTACGAGGTCGGCGGAGAAGATTAACTGCGAAACAGCAATGATAATAAACAGAACTCTTAGCATTTCTGCGTTTTCATCCTTTACTGTCTAAAATAAATCTGATCTGTTTATCATATCTATCCCATACTCTTGATGAAGGCTGATAACGGTATTTCCGAACCTGCTTAATCAATATTGAATCCATATAATAATATTCTACTACAGCCTTGTGTGTAAAGACCCTGCTTTCCGGAAACTCCTGATATTCCACAACCCTATAATATGGGCGGGCAAGAAGGGATGATGGACTTTTATCGCTGATTTCCTTTACTATTACAGCCATATCAATTTCGGCTATGGTGCGGAACCCGTCACCTATTCTCTTCTGCGTACCAGTGCACGACAAAGCTGGAAGAAGAATAAAACTTACTAAAACAAATACAGGCAGAACTTTAAACATCCGGAAGCTTCTCCCCTATGCTTATTCTGTCACCGCCATCTTTATCAAACAAATGAATATGACGCCCGTCAATTACTGCTCCCACTTCCTCACCCTTTGCAGGCGGTTTATCAGCCATTATAAAGAACAGAAAATCCTGTCCCTGAAATTTTGCAGTTGCCATTATTCTGTCTCCAAGAGGTTCAACAAATTGAATTTTTACCAGAACCTCTGTGTCAGAATGGCGGCGGCCATGACTATCCTTAAAATGGAAAATCTGCTGCGGGCGTACTCCAGCCGTTACCTTTCGCCCTATTTCCGTTACAAGAGCCTCCGAACGCTCTTTAGGAAGCCTCATATTGATATCACCTATTTTTACGCCTGCCCCGCCTTCAAATTCAACAATCTGAGCTTCAAACATATTCATAGCGGGAGAGCCGATAAAGCCTGCAGTAAATCTGTTAGCGGGATAATTAAATATTGTCATTGGCGACGCACATTGCATCAGCCGGCTATCACGCATAACAGCGATACGATCGCTCATACGCATAGCTTCCATCTGATTATGGGTAACATATACAGTTGTACAACCGACGCTAAGATGTATTCTCTTGATTTCTGTGGTCATAGTTTCACGCAGTTCCTGATCAAGATTGGAAAGCGGTTCGTCAAGCAGAAGCACCTGTGGATTAAGAACCAGAGCGCGTCCCAGCGCAACACGCTGCCGTTCTCCGCCGGAAAGTTCCTTTGGAAAACGCCTCCCTTTGTCTTCGAGATGAAGCAGACTTTTTGCCCATTCAAGTTTATCAAAGATGTCAATACGGGACATTTTTTTCAGTTTCAGACCGAACGCAATATTCTGATCTACAGTCATATGCGGAAATAGTGCATATGACTGAAAGACCATGCCTATATTTCTCTTTCTTGCCGGAATATCATTGTATAGCTTGTCGCCTATAAACAGTTCTCCGGAAGAGATAGTTTCAAGACCTGCAATCATATTCAGAGTTGTGCTTTTGCCACAGCCGGACGGTCCCAGAAGCGTTAAAAATTCTCCATCCTTGATATTCAGATTGAGATCTCTGACTACAAATAGACCGCCGCCGAATGTCTTGCACAATTTGTTAAGTACTACGTGTGACATATTATTTAACCGCTCCCGCAGTGAAGCCGGCACGCATGTACCGCTGCAACACCATCGTAAAAAGGATTACAGGAAGAGAAAGAAGAACCGAAATGGCCATAAGCAGATCCTGCGGGGGTGCAAAGGCCATCTTCTGCTTCAGATATAGAGGCAGTGTCTGAAGTTCGCCAAACCCTAAGAGAAAGTAGGAGAAGATGAATTCATCCCATGAAAGAAGGAATGTATAAATCGCAGCGGCAGAAAGTCCTGTAAGTGAAATCGGCCCTATTATTTTAAAAAGAATTGTAATTTTGCCGGCTCCGAGAATTTCTGCCTGACGCTCAAGATCTTTTGGTATACTGTCAAACACTCCCATACAAATATAAAGTACATAAGGAAGAGAAAGAAGGCTGTGTGCAAGAGCCGCGCCAAGATAGGTGTCGTGAAGATGCATTCTTGCAAATGCCACAGCAACCGGAATAATAGAAACTATATCCGGGAACAGACGAACAGAAATCAAACCGACCAGAAGAATTGCTTTTCCAGGGATATTATGACGAGAGAGAACATATGCACCGGGCACCCCCAGAAGCATTGATATTGTAATTGTCATAAAAGCAAGCTTTAAACTCACTGCAGCTGCGCGGTAAAAGTCCGGATAGCTAAGTATATATTTATAGGTGTCCAATGTTGGGCTATATGGCCAAAGCGGCAGCGTTTCTCCGCCGGTAACAAGACTTGACCTGTCACTTACAGAATATTTCAGCATAAAATATAGCGGCACTAGAACGATTAAAATCATCATCAGCAAAGCGAACAGCCATAATACTGAATATTTGTCAAATTTCTTTATTCTTGTTATCATGACTAAATCCTGACCAGATAATCTTTAGCACGCTTTACAGCCCAGAAAATGACTGCAGCAAACACAACAATGCATATAACCAGAACAACAGATACTGCCGCTGCCGCCCCTTTTCTATCCCAATCGTGATAGAGATACTCTATGAGCGTTCCCAGCAGATGAAATCGTCTTGCAAGAAAATATGGAAAAATAAACTCTTTCCACATTTCTATGCTTCTTATAACCAGCACAGTAGAAATTGCTGGCATCAGCAACGGGAGGGTAACATAGCGGAATTTTGCTCTTGTTCCTGCACCAAGAGTTTCTGCAGCCTGATACTGATCAGAGGGTATTGAACTGAGCCCGGAAAGTATAATCAGCATTGAAATCGGCATATCACGCCACACTTTACCCACAAGCGATACACCAAGCGCAAACGGAGCGGAGTTTCTCCAGTTTATGGGCACATCAATGACAGAAGGGAAAAACCAATGTTTGCCCTGAAGTATTGTATTTACATGGCCTCCGGGGTAATCGAACATGACAACAAGAATTGCAGCTGTTACAATTGCTGGAACAGCTAGAGGAATGATAAAAAAACTTCGTACCGCTCCTGTAAACCTGAACTGTTTGTGCACCACAAGCGCAAGCACAAGACCGGCAAGGAGTTCCAATGGTGTTCCGATGACAACAAAGATGATAGTATGCTGTAAAGCACTCAGAAATTCTGCATTGCCTATGAGATATATATAATTCTTAAGTGAGGGTACTATTTCAGCCCCTCGCGGTGATGTCCAGGTAAACGAGAGGGCTGTCAGATAATAAAAAATCAGAATCAGAAAGGCGGTCAGATAAAGACAGACCGGGGCAAGGAGAAGTACCTCCATCCCCCTGCGTCTGACATTATCTGATATCACCTTTACATTGGTGAGCATTACTATCTGCTTGCACCGGACAGAAGCTGCTTCTGAGCCGGAATAAACTTTTCATTCAGTTTCTGTTTAATTGCATCACGCGAAAGCGCCTTTGTATTACCAACACCGAAAGGGTTCACGCAAAGATCATACCAGGCTTCGATATAATTTTTGCTGGTTTCACCATACTCTCTGTCGAGAGGAATAGTTGCAAGATCGTTTGCCTCAAGCTGACTCACAGATACTCTGAAAATATCACCGACCCAGCCCATTTCAAATGTCTCGCCTATACGGTTCATAATATCTTTGCGGACAGGAACCATACCGAACTTTGAACATTCATTCGCCTGGTTGTCATGATTTGTTATAAAACGGGCAAGTTCATACGCAAGTTTCTTGTCGGGAGAAGACTGCGGAATACCCCACCACCAGCCGCCTGTTGTCATCTGCTTTGTTCCAGTACGGGCATATGTTCCATCTTTATTAAGCTCAAAGGAGACAGCTGCAGGTATTGTAGCAACACCCATATCTGATGGATCTTTTAAGTATCCGCGCATTTCAGGATTATCTTCCCAGCCATGTACATTAAAGCAGTCTATCTGCTGAAATACTGTCAGGAAAACTTTTCCATCCTGGATACCCTTATAAATATCGGTACCGCGCCATGCACCATTCCACATTTCCGGATTATAAACTCCGTTCCGTATAAAAGCAGCCTCCCACATATACATATCTGTTACAGGTTCAGCATCCATTGAGAGAATCTGCTTGGAAGTTGCACCGAACTGAACCGACATATCAACCAGACCAAGAGCAGTACCCTCATATCGGTCTGCTCTGTGTGCAACTCTCGGCATAAGCACATTGACATTAAAATACTGGGTGTTTGCCCAATAATAACCGGCTACAAGAATATCATAATAATCCCATTGTTCAGGATCCTCTTCAAGATTGTAGCCTTTAGGAAGACCATATCCATTCTGCTCTTTTAATGACGTGTTCAGTGCTTTTTCGAACTTTCGCCAATTTGCAGAAGCATCCTTGACTTTGGATTTAAGATAGAAAAGTAGCCTGGTTTCAAGTTTTCTTGGTACATAGTAGAGTGAATGATTAACATACCCGAGGCCGAGTGCAAGAGGATGGTATTCAGCCATATCCTTCTCAACCTGAGCGGAGTCAGTTACTTTATGCAGCTGCTCCATATACCCTTTTTCGGCGAGTGCTCTTGTCATCTCGAAAGGCACCTTAACAAGAAGCACATTTGGATCAGGTTTTTCTCTTTGAACTTTCAGGATGTTTTCGAGATCCCACATTTTGTCATATGCTACAAGTGTTATTTTGCAATTATACTGTTTCTCGAATGGCCGGACAACTTCATTTTCAAAATATTTCTGCTGCATCTGCAGCATTCGAACGAGCAGCGTGTACTCCTTCTTTTCGGGAGCTTTTTTCCCGCAACCGAACACAAGCAGCAGCATGACAATCAGCACTGCATTTACAATGGCTCTCATAATGGTGAATCTCCTTTTATAAATTATTTGTTAAATTCTCGTTTAATGCTTTATTAAGTAAAACAATTTCATTGTCCATTTCTGATATCCGTTCACTCAATATCTCAAGGATATTATATGCGATTTCCGGATTGGCAATCAACACCTTTTTAAACTCATTTTTTCTGATTTCCAAAAGCAGTGTACGCTCGTTGGCCAATGCCCCTGAAGATCTCGGTCGGTCATTAAATATGCTGAATACACCAAAACACTCACCCTCTACAAGATTCTTCAGAGTATACTGTTTTCCCTCTTTCTCTTTGGTGATTCGAAGACCGCCCTCTTTAATAATGTAAAGAGACTCTCCCGTTTCACCTTCTCGTGAAATTACTTCACCCGCTTCTATTGCTATTTCGCGTGCAATTTCAGCAATAACGCCAAGCCGTTCCGTATCAACATTTTTAAAAAGATCCACTCCCTTAAGAAAGAGAATCCTCTCAAGAATTGTAAACAGCCGTCCTGTATCGGCAAGTGAGACTTCAGGCCGCAAGTTTACCCGCCTTTTTTTCGAGATACAGAGTTATATAGTATATCCACTTATTGTCCATCTCCTTAAAATAAACAATAGCTTC
>JAEUSG010000313.1 GCA_016788315.1 Fibrobacterota bacterium
AGCATATGCCCGTAGCACGCGTTTCAAGCATGCCGGCTGCTCTTAAAACATTAAAAGCAGCTGGAGTTAAGCTTTACGGATTCGAAGCTTCCAAGGGAACAAGCATTTGGAAGAGTGATCTCACCGGACCGGTTGCACTGGTACTAGGCGGTGAAAACAAAGGCATCCGGCCGCACATATACATAGAACTTGACGGTGTAATTCATATGCCCTTAAAAGGTTCTATTGGTTCGCTGAACGTATCTGCAACTGCAGCAATCGCCCTTTTCGAAGCCGTACGGCAAAGGGATAAACAAGGAAAATAATTGTGACTCCGAATGATATTGCCAAAAGGATAATATTCTTTCTGCTGTTGCTAATTGCCTTTAATATCACCTGGAACCGTCTTGCACCTCACTACGTACTCCCAAACAACAGCTATTCCAGAATACCTAAAGACAGCATAATGAAGGCGGAAGAGAGCGGAAGGCTGCTGTCATATATTGCAGGTAAAGTTTCAGCCTCTGTCGTATCAATTACAGCTAAAGGCAGCGGTGAAATGGGAACATTCTTCGGTGAAACTGTCGAAGTTATGAAAGAGTCAAAAGGCACAGGTATTATTATCGATGACGAGGGCTTAATCGCAACAAATGCACATATCATTGCAGGATGCGTTGAGATCAGGATTAAGACAGCTGATGGACGTGAATTCGATGCCGTTTCTTCAGTAATAGACACTATTTACGATGTGGCAATTATAAAAATCCAAGGGGAAAGTCTTACTGTTTGCAGCATTGGAAAATCTGACAAACTTCAGCAGGGGGAATGGATTCTGGCGATAGGCAACCCTATGGGACTTGACCACTCTGTAACCTTTGGAATTGTGAGTGGAATAGGCCGGACTGACACACTGGCCAACGGCAAAACGATTGACTACATACAGACAGACGCAGCGATAAATCAGGGAAACAGCGGAGGACCGCTTGTTAATCTGGATGGAGAGGTTGTTGGAATGACAACGTTCATTATGTCACCGACCGGAGGAAATTCCGGCGTCGGCTTTGCAATTCCTATAAAGCGGGTTATGGAGCGTATCGCAAAGCTGTCAGCAGCTCTTAAAGACCTACCTGAAGACCAACTTCAATAACGTGATTAACTCCAGCCTTATTTACACTTTATAGAAGTTTGTACAGAAGCGTTGAAACCTGTAAACCAAGAATTGAGCCTTTAATTTCATAAGCGTCGGCGGAATCTCTTAACTGATTTTTATCTAACCTGCACCTATCACTATAGCGCAATGTATCATTTGGAGATACTGATAATACTTTTATCAAACCGGCATCAACCACTGGCCAAGAATTTGGCGAACTCCAACTGGACAACATTGCGCCCTCAGCATAAAGTTTGATATAAGTTCCTCGTTCTGTAGAATCAATCTGCTCATTGCCGCCTGAAACATGTGTTAGACAAAGAGAGATATCAAGCGCTTTGGCTTCAACACCGTCAAGGGTATCATAAACTTCCGTGTATTCTGCCCATACACGAAAAGGGCCATAAGAGTTTACAGAACTTTTGTAAACATTTGTATCAACAGGATTTTCGCATCCTGCTAAAACAAAAGCGGCAGCCAAGGCTGCCGCAATTTTAACGTAGAATAGTAAACCCAAGTTATCAGGCTTTCTTAGTTTTCCTTAATGATTCCGGGTTCCAGGATGCAATAATGGCGCTTGCAATACCTATGGAGGAATAGGTACCGACAACGATACCAAAAGCCATTACAAACGCAAAATCTCTGATTACACTGGTTTTAATTATGAAGATACAAAGCACTGCAATCATAGTTGCGAGTGATGTAGCTATTGTACGATTCAAGGTACTGTTTATAGATACATCAATGATATCAACAACTGAGCTTTTGAAATTAGCTTTTAAATTTTCTCTAATTCGGTCAAAAACAATGATAGTATCATTAATCGAGTAACCAATGAGGGTTAGAAATGAAGCAACAACAGGCAGGGAGAACTCAAGCCCCAGTGCAGTGAATACACCAAGTGTAATAATAACGTCATGAAAGAGCGGGATAACAGCTGCAACACCAAACTTAAACTCAAATCGGAATGCAATATAAAGGATAATTGCAAGAAGTGAGAGTATTGTTGCCCAGAGAGCCTGAGTCTTGAGTTCACTGCCAATCTTAGGACCAACGGCCTCTTCGCGCATCACTTCATACTTACCTGGAAATTTTGATTCAAGGATTGTTGATATTGTGGTTAGCCCGGAACCCATGTTTTCATGTTTTTTGACGCCAATCATGACTTCATTGGATGATGACTCCCCAACATTTTTAATTTCAAGGTCGCCAAGCTCTTCGTTACCTGAAAAAGCAGCTCGTACATCTTCGAGTGGAATATTTTCTGTGAATTTCACATGAATAAAAGAGCCGCCCTTGAAGTCGATGCTGTAGTTAATCCCTTTACCAAGAATTATACCGATAGAGATGACAACAAGTACAATCGAAAATCCAAAGAAGAGTTTTCTCTTCGCCATCCACTGTATGTTTGCGTTTGATATGAATTTCATTTTTACACCTTCTTAAATTGAGAGTTTTGACATTTCGCCTTTAAGCATCATTCTGTTAAATATCTGCCTTGTAACCCAAATTGCAGTGAACATGGAGGATACAAGACCGATAATGAGAGTAATGGCAAAGCCCTTAAGAGGTCCAGTGCCGTAGTATTGCAGAATAATTGCTGTTATTATTGATGTAAGGTTGGCATCGAAGATTGCAGTAAAAGCTCTGCTGTATCCAGTTGTTATTGACGCCTTAACAGTTTTTCCGGTTGCCAACTCTTCTTTGATTCTCTCGTTAATAATTACGTTGGCATCGACAGCTATACCAATTGTAAGAATGATACCTGCTATACCAGGAAGAGTAAGTGTTAATCCCATTCCGGCAAGCACCGAGAGCAGAAAGATTACGTTAAGAAGCAGCGCCACAATAGCAAGTGTGCCAGTCTTTCTGTAAAGAACAAGCATAAAAAGGCAAACAAGAGAGAAACCTAGGATTGTAGCTTTAGTTCCCTGTTCAACGGAATCACGCCCAAGAGATGGGCCGACTATACGCTCTTCAATAATATTTAGCGGAGCAGGCAGTGCACCAGCACGCAGGATAACTGAAAGGTCTCTAGCCTCTTCATAATTTGCCATACCTGAAATTTCAGCACTTCCTCCGGAAATTTTTCCCTTGATTACAGGAGCAGAGAAAACCTGACCGTCGAGAACGATGGCAAGACGCTTATCAACATTAGCACCGGTTACTTTAGAGAAGCGCTTTCCACCCTCTTTGTCCAGTGTCATATTCACAACTGATCCGCCAGCGCTCATACCGCTCTGATCGACAGATGGTTTTGCATCCTTAAGAAAACTGCCGGTAAGTTCCGCTTTGCTCTTAAGAAGGTAAAGCCTGCGGAATTCATCACCCTTTTCCCCTTCCATTTCGCTCTGCCAGGCAAATTCCAACGCCGGAGAGATAACTCCGGCAGCAGAGGCCTCAGCAATCATTCTTTTTACCCGATCAATATTTTTACGTGGTACAGCTATATCATAACCGGCCTTTACAAGCAGCGATGTAAAAGGCTTCTCGTTCTCCATCTCCTTTTGAATACGTTCAGCCTCTTTTTCTTCGTCTGAGAGTGCTGAATCCTTTGCAGTGGAGTCAACCGGAGCTGCTGTTGCACCGAAAAGATCTTTAGCAGAGGATGCTGTATCCTTTTTTGCAGTTGCAGAATCGCCAGCAGCCGCTACCTTTGATGAATCACCTGAAGCGGAATCAGCAACAACCCCTTTTTTAACAAAGCGATCGATAGCATCGATTGCAGGACCAAGGTCTTCTGCTTCGCGCACCAGCTTAAACTCAAGCTGTGCAGTAGAACCTACAAGCTTCTTTGCTCTGCTGATATCGCTGAAACCGGGCATTTCTACAATAATGCGTTCGTCGCCCTGTTTTTGGATAACCGGTTCTGACACACCAAATTGGTCGACACGGTTTCTTATAACACCAAGAGCTCTGTCTGTTGCGTCCTTAGCCTCTTTTTCAGAGAGCTTGCTCTTATCAAGTTCAAGTACAAGCCTGATACCGCCCTGAAGGTCGAGACCAAGTTTGATCGCACCCTTATATTCGTCGGGATTCTTTTCTTCGAGAACTGCCCGCTGTTCAGGTGTGGCTGTGTGAAAACGGTAGGTCGGATAGAGCTTATAAAGCGCTATCAGAAGCAGACCTACAACCAGGAGGAGCTTGAGATTGACATTTTTCATGAGTTAACCCTTTTATACTTATAAATTGCACGTAAAAACAAAGAGAGGAAAAATAATCGATCTGTGTGCATTAATGCAAAAGAACTATCCTTTTTATGTAAGATGCTTTCAAAGAGCCCAAATTGCAGAAATAGAGACCGCTTGGAAGAAGCCGACCTGAATTATCCCTGCCGTCCCAGATTAATGCCCTTTTAATGCCTTTTTTTTCAATATTTCGCCAATCTTTCACAATCCTTCCGAGGGGGTCAGTAATGAATATTGATACCTGACCGCCGTTTTCTTTTATATACCACTCTATTTTAATCGATGGGTTTGCCGGATTAGGGCTAACAGAAAGCCCTTCTTTCAGTCCATTATTTGCTGAAAATGAATATTCTGAACTTACTGGCGGTTCATATCCATCATCGGCAACATTATTCATATCAACAGGTGAAGGCAGCGAAATTGCGGTGATATAATCTAGCCTGTCATATGTTTTTATCATGAATCCTTCTGTTCCGGTAACCTGCAAAGTCTCATTCGCCACCATTCGTCCATTGTACTTTGCAAATTTTATTGTATCCAATCCTATAACTACTATTGAATTATCATCCTCCGACGGATGCAGTGCAATACGCAGCATTAGCGATCCCAGCGGTACAACCATATAGTAACGGTTCTTAGCCAACCACCCTATACTATCATTGAAGCGAAAAGGATTACCGTTGTCTGATGTCCAGCAAAGCCGTTCAGGGATAGTTGAGCCTGCAAACCTTATTCTTCTCATAAAAGAGGGGCGCGGATAAACATCAATTATTTTTGATGTATTCACACCATTTAACTCTGCTTTCATTTCCAGTTGAGCAGCACTATCAGCCTTAAGAAAGCCTCCATTTACTTTAGCATAATCTGAGCCGGACACACTCCACGTTACAATTGTGTCAACATCAGCAGTAAAAATAGTGTCCAAAGTACGATAGAAAGCGGTTACTCCTGCAAAAAGCGAATCCCCCTCAATTATCTTATCTTGCGGTATCGACAGGCTTAATGAATCTAACTGCGCAGTTGTTGGAATGATTGTTACGCTGACAGTATCTCTGAATCCTCTGAAGTGCGTTGCTATGCGGACAGTACCGGTGTTACGGCAATGGAGCGATCCGTCAATCGTAGCAACAGCAAGAAACGTATCAAGTGCTTTTAACGAAAATCCTGTAAGAACAGTATCCGTTTCGCCCATATAATTCACCGTTTCAAGTTTGATGAACTCAACAGAACGGCTATACTGCTCTACATCCTTAGCAACCAAAGCCTTTACGCTTATAAGAGGTACTGTATCAGGGGCTTTATCTATATGCTGAGAGAAAAATGTCAATGCAGGCTGACCGGTTGCACCTGTAATAAATGGTCCTTTATAATATTCTGCAGTATCAGGATAATAAATATTCGTAGTGTATGATATTTCAGGAATTGAACACCTTTTCGTAAGATTAATCTGTACTCTGTTTCCACTGGCAAACCCATTGTCTGCTCTGACTGTAACATCCCCGAAATAGAAATAGTCCTTCATTAACCTTTTACCGAGTGTATCCTGCCAAATAACCGGCTGATCAAACTCCAAAAAGAGATTCTTCTCCCTCTTGGTGGCAAAATAGGCCTTAGTTAACCTCGGGGCAGTAACAGCATATGTAAACTCCCCGCCGTAAAGCTCTTTTGAAATAACTTTAAAGATTCGTTCACCAATAGCAAAATATCCATTAGTACCGAAGTGACATCCGTCATGTTCAGGGATGTCAGATGTTGTAATCAGGCGCACTTCAGGATGTCTGTCTGCCAGCAGACGCTGTTCATTCCTAACATATTCCTGCCAATCCATTCCGCAGCCGTGACGAATCTGACAGACTGTAATATTTTTAATTGCAGGAAAATCTTTCCTCCACTCATTACGAAGGGAATCCCACATTATCCCCCATTTTTTATAGAGAGAATCTGAATGGTGTT
>JAEUSG010000509.1 GCA_016788315.1 Fibrobacterota bacterium
AAGATCGTCTGCTTTGGAAATAGCCAGGGAGCTGTACTTTTTCATATTACCCTCTGTTTAGTTTGTTTTGAGCGTTTATATGGACGCCCTTATTTCCATTAATAACATACTAAGTCGATAGGAAATATGCAAGGGAAAAAATGATTGAGTTTTTGTATAAAATGCGCCCCCTTCGGCTACGCTCAGGGGGCAAATAATTGAACGGTTAATATGTAATGTTATGTCAATTTCGGAAGCATTTTCCCATGTGCTTTGATGAGGTCATCGCACAAGGCGCGTATACTGTCGAGTGGGAGTTCTGCTGAGGTATGCGGATCGAGCATTGCAGCATGGTAAAGGGCATCTTTTTTCCCTGTTAGTGCCGCTTCAATTGTCAGCAGTTGAACATTAATGTTGGTTCTGTTTAGACCTGCAAGCTGTTCGGGCAATGCACCGGCAAAGGTTCCCTGAATACCGTTCCGGTTGACAAGACAAGGAACTTCCACCACGGCATTTGCAGGCAGATTGGGTATGAGCCCATTATTCAGCACATTGCCGCCGATATAGGAAGGTGAGTCGGTTAGAATGGAATTCATAATGGTGGCGCCATACTCATGTGACTTAACATGTGTGAGCATGTTATCTTTTACCAGCTCTTTCCGTCGTTCAGCCCAGGTCTTAATCTGATTTACGCAGCGTCGTGGGTATTCGTCGAGTGGAATATTGAATTCTTCAATCAGTCCGGGGAAATTAGACTTAATCCAGTAGGGCATATATTCAGAGTTGTGTTCAGAAGACTCAGTGACATAATATCCGAAGTGGCGCATGATTTCAAAGCGGACCATATCATCATGTTTCTTCGCACCCTTTTTGCGTGCAGCAGCATTCTTTGCAGCTGCAGCTTTTTTGATTTCCGGATAAATATCTTTACCCTTATGGGTGATTTCAAGAAGCCATGCCATGTGGTTGATGCCCGCGATTTTCCACTGGGTGTCTGCAGGGGCATATTTTCCGGTGAGGTCAAGGCGCTTCAGAAGGCCGGGAACACATCCCTGCACAGAGTGGCAAAGCCCCACGGTTTTCACGTTAGTGCCCCGCAGCATGGCTCCGGTAAGAATGCACATTGGGTTGGTGTAATTAAGGAACCAGGCATTCGGACAAACTTCTTCCATGTCTTTTGCAAAGTCAAGCATAACCGGAATGGTTCGAAGGCCGCGGAAGATTCCGCCGATGCCGAGTGTGTCTGCAATAGTCTGGCGAAGCTTGTATTTCTTCGGAATTTCAAAATCTATCACGGTCGATGGTTTGTATCCGCCCACCTGAATGGCATTAACAACAAAATCCGCTCCCTTAAGCGCTGCTTTCCGATTGGCCACACCGAGATGGGCTGTGATTTTTGCGCGGTTATGGTTGGTGTTCTTATTAAGATTGTCCATCATCATCTTTGAATCTTTGAGCCGTCCCGCATCAATATCGTAAAGAGCGATTTCAGCATCGTGCATTGAGGGAGTCTGGAGGCAGTCGCCAAGAACATTTTTTGCAAAAACTGCGCTTCCCGCACCCATGAAAGAAATTTTAGCCATTTTTCACCTTTCTGTTGTATGA
>JAEUSG010000513.1 GCA_016788315.1 Fibrobacterota bacterium
TGAGATGATCAAAAAACCCATCTATAGAAACCTTTACACCTAAATTTCTTAAGTTATCAGCCTTTGCCTTATTGGAATAATTGCGGAGCAGGAGTTCATACCCCATATCCATATTATCAATTGCTCCCAGCTGAATTTTAGCATTCTTAAACATGGTTTCTACACTGTAAATTTTATCAAGCACCGCCCTTAAACTATTGATCTGCAGAGACAAACCGCCGTATTCATTCGAAACCACAGGAAGATGAATAGCGACACTGTTGTTTTTCCAGTAGTATGATTGCACCAAATCAAATGATGGATAAATTTTATTGTTATACATTGCCGCACCGGCATTAATAAAGAGTCTGTATTTATACTGTTTTAGCTGCTCCTGTTTTGAGGGGGTTTCATACATGCGATATTTGGTTTTTATGTAATCAGCAACTCTATTTTCTGTCTTATCTTTATTGAAAAGCGCAATTCCACCCGACTTTTTCGTGTCGTTACCTGCTATGGAAATTTTATTATCACCCCTTGCAGCTTCAGAACTTTGACCCGCCTGTTTATTGTCGAGAGCCTTCGCTTCAACAGATACAGAAGAACGGGAAGAAGAGGTAGCAGATTCCAGTTCAAGGCCACTGGACTTCAGCTCCTGATTGACAAAATCAGATCCGTAAAACCTTGTTAACACAGACATCTGCTGTGTAGTTATCTTGCGCGGCATTGATGGCGGTGTAGATGGTGACACTGTTGCTGTTTCGCCCGGTTTAAGCACCTGTGTGCCCTGTATAGATATGTTCTGGACCGTGATCTCACCACGAAGGACATGGAAGCCCGTTATTCCTGTAATTTCATCTATAGTTGTGTTAAAGATGGCTTCGGATGCTGTTAACTTTGCTGATGATGTATAGAGAGAGAACGCCTGTGCCTTAAGTAGTTTCGTATAAACGGATCCGTTGAGAAGGGAGATGCCGATGATAAGATTCTTTTCATCCTCTACAGTTACGTTGATAAGCATTCTGCTGCCGCTGCCCAATAATATAGTATTGTCCGGCCCCGCACTTATTTCGCAACGCCCCTTAAATGCTGTCTGAATCTGATCGTTATCCTCAACTAACGCTCCCTTTTTTAAAGTTTCCCATTCTCGGCTACCCTCTTTGCGGACCTGAACAGTACCCTCTGTAGATGCAATTGTTATCTTCACGGCAAAAGCCGATCCGGCAGAGATTAGCAAAACAAGAATAAGACTATAAAGTGGTTTTCGGAGCATATTTATAATTTAATGTTGCGTCAATCTGGACTGCAAGCTAACTCTTCTTTTTTTCTGCCTCCCAGTAATAATCCATTTCCTCTAAAGACATACCGTTCAGGCTTTTTCCTTCCGCGGAAACCTTTTGTTCCATACCGCGAAATCGTTTTTCAAATTTCTTATTTGTCTCAGAAAGAGCCTCTTCCGGGTCTATACCGAAATGGCGGGCTAAATTTACGACAGAAAAGAGTACATCGCCAAGTTCGCTTTTCATTTTAGTCAGGTTTTGTTCTGCAATTTCAGCTTCAAACTCTGAAATTTCCTCTTTGACCTTGTTAATGACAGGGGCAGGTTCCTTCCAGTCGAATCCTACTTTGGCCGCTTTGATCTGTATCTTATGAGCTTTTAATAATGCCGGCATTGCGACAGGGATTCCATCGAGAATTGATTTTCTGGATTCATTGCCTGTTTCACCACGTTTAATCTTTTCCCAATTGGTAACAACTTCAGCACTGCTGTCAACTTTAACATCTCCGAACACATGGGGGTGGCGCCGTTCAAGCTTATCTGAAATTATTGATGCCACTTTATTAAGATCAAAGCGGCCATTCTCTTCTCCTAGAGTTGTATGAAAAACAACCTGCAGCAGAAGATCACCAAGTTCCTCTGCTATCTTTGCATCATCCTTTTCCAGAACAGCCTCATAGAACTCATAACACTCTTCAATCAGACATTTCAGAAGTGATTCGTGACTCTGTTCACGATCCCATGGGCAACCGCCGGGCGCACGCAGCCGTCGCATTATTCCGACAAGCCGTTCTATCTGACTATCCATTAAGTCAACCTTTCACTGAAAAAAGGAGAGATCTCCCGACCCCTCTCGTATAATGGAGGGAACATCCTCTTCGAGACTGATAATGCTGGATGGAGAATATGGTATTTCACCGCCGTCTATAATGAGATCAACGGCATGTCCAATTTTATTTTTTATTGATTCAGGATCGTTAAGCACCTCACCATCGTCCAATCTGATACCGGTAGAGAGAAAAGGAATTCCGCACTTCTCATAAAGCGCCTTTGCGATGGGATAATCGGGCATTCTTACTCCGATTGTCTTTCTCTTGGTCATAGTAATTTTCGGCAGAGAGGTTTTGCCCCGCAGGATAAAGGTGTAGGGACCAGGCAGAAGATGATTCATTACTCGGTAAGCCTGAGTGGAGACAAAAGCATATTCGCTGATTTTCGAGAAGTCATAACAAATGCAGCTGAATAGTTGAGATTTGGCAGATTTTTTTATTGAATAGAGCCGTTCTACGGCCTTTTTTTCAAAAATATTGGCCGCCAGAGCATAGGACGTATCTGATGGATATACTATAACTCCACCATTTTCAAGGACTTGAACCGCCTGTTGTATCAGTCTGTCCTGAGGATTAACCGGGTGAATCTGCAAAACACGCATGGCGCAAATATACAAGATATATAGGTATAAGAGGTATAAAGTTTTTCTTTAAGTGTGCCGATATACCTTCTGTACGTGGGATTTGGGAAAGAAAGGGAGATACCAATATGAGTTCAAGTGGAATGTCAGTCGGCGGCCTCGCCTCCGGAATCGATACCACCGCCATCATTGATGGGCTTGTCGGTATTGAAAAACAGAAGGTCACCCGCCTTGAAATCAAACAGGATAACGCCAGTCTTACCCTAACTGCATGGGGTACGCTTCAGTCAAACCTCACCTCCCTCCAGTCAAAAGGTGAATCCCTTTCAAAAGCAGCTAATTTTGACAAATACACACTGACAACTTCAAACGAAGATATTGTTTCGCTTGTCGGCGGTGATGGTGGTTTACCGGGCGCATACGAAATTGGCGTTTACCAAACTGCAAAATATGAAAAAGCCATTACTAACACATACGCATCCGCAACTAATGCTTTAGCATACACAGGCTCATTCAAAATCAATGTCAGCAACGACTACAAGAAAGAAAATCCAGCTGCTGATCCTATCACAATAACAGTCGATGCAACGGATTCACTTAAAGATATCGTTAATAAAATCAACGCTCAGCCGAATGCAGGTGCTACTGCATCAATCCTTAAACTTGGCACCAATCAATACGGAATGGTGCTAACAAGCAAGGATACTGGTGCAGCAGGTATAACCTATACAGAAGAAACAGGAACAGTTCTTCGCGACCTCGGCATTCTTGACGCTTCAGGAAGCAAAGGTAACTTAGCCCAGAAAGTACAGGGAGCAGCTCTTACTGCAGGCGGCCTAGACATAACTGCAGCAACTACATTTGCTGCTATAGACGGTGCCGGCATACTTGCGGGAGATTCAATTACAATAAACGGCACAGATCGTAACGGCAATAGACTTGCCGAAAAAACTTTTGTCATTTCAGATCCTGCCACCGAAACCGTAGCTGATTTTCTCTCCGCAATAGAAGATGCGTATAATGGAATGGTTACTGCTACAGTTGAAAACGGTAAAATTACTGTAACAGATAAATCAAGCGGTACCAGTGCCCTTAAGGTTGAACTGACAGCAAACAATGAAGGCGGCGGTTCTTTCAATCCAGGTGCACTCTTCACTATTGCACAGGCCGGTAAAAACGGCATGCTGCAGGTTGGTCAGGATGCATTTTTCAGCATAGACGGACTCAATATGAGTTCAGCAGCAAATGAGGCGGAAGATGTAATTCAGGGTGTTACAATAAAGATGAAGAAAGCGGACGTCAGTGAAAGCGTACAGACCAGTGTTGAACGTGATTTTACAGCCATCAAGACTAATGTTCAGGAAATGCTTGACGCAATCAACCTTGTTTTTAAAACCATCAAGGAAAAATCAGCTGTTAAGGTAACTGAGAAATCGGATAGTGCTTCCGGCAAAGATAGCGTTTCAAAGGGGCCGCTTGCCGGAGACTCAACCGTTAACAGGGTCAGAAGCGAAATCGTAAACATAATGTCCAGAACGCACGATGAGCTGAAAGGTGAAACATACCAGACTTTCGCAAGCATCGGAATTATATCTGACAGATTGACCGGTGAATATAAAATCGACGAGGAGAAATTTAAAAAGGCTCTAAATACCAACTACGAGAATGTTAAGCAGCTTTTCACATTATCTGGTACTGGTGCAGACTCAAACTACATTTACGGAACTTCCGGAAGCAAAACACAATCCGGCCGTTACTCCGTTGATGTTGATGGAAAAACTGTTTCTCTTTTAAATCCTGACGACAGCGTCAAAGCCACATACTCAGCAAGTGTAGACGGCAATGTGCTTTCTGTTTCAGAAAAAGGTTATGCTGAAGGACTTGCAATTACAGTACCGGCTACGGGAAGCTCCGTCTTTACCTTTTCTAAAGGTCTTGGCCGTGAAATAGCAGACTACATAAAACTTACAACCAATGCGTACGAAGGCTTTATTACCCTCCGCACAAAAAACATACAGCAGCAGATTGATGACTATGACGACAAGATAGCTGCAGAAAACACCCGCATTGAGCGTTACCAGGAAACACTTACCAAGCAATACGCAGCAATGGAACAGGTAATGGCGAGACTGCAGTCTCAAAGCGGTCAAATGCAGGCACAATTAAGATAACCAATCCATAAGGGGTCCATATATGTCAACAACAGCCTACAACACCTACAAAACGGCCAACGTTGCAACAACCGACCAGGGTAAACTCATTCTCATCTGCTACGATGTTGCCATCAAATCGTGCACTCAGGCTAAAGAGAGCACAGAGAAGAAGGATCACATCGACAGAACCAAGAAGATTTACAAAGCACAGGATGCCATAACAGAGCTGATGGTGGCTCTGAACATGGAAAAGGGCGGCGAAATAGCCAAAAGACTATATGCTCTCTACGAATATTTCAACTGGAGACTTTCAGAAGGCAATATTAAGCAGAGCGTACCTATGATCGAAGAGGTACTGCGCCATTTACGCCTGCTTCGAGATGCATGGGTTGTAGCTATTGACAACACAAGGAAAACAGGTACAACAGCCTCTCCAATGCCTTCTGCGGCCGCCGTTGAAGGAAAGACTCCTGCACTCAGCATAGTAGGATAACTATATGAAAGAACAAATAGAATCACTAATTGCAGAAATTGCAGCACGCTTCGGAAGCATACGGGTCCTTTCAGAGTGGCGCGCCATCTCCTCTCTCGACACTACAGAAAAAGTGGAAGAGATACTTGATGCAAGACAGGTCATTTTAAACGAGATCGAAACACTTAAGGAAAAAATACTTACTCAGTACCCTGAAGATTCTCTAAAAGACTCTTCCATTTACGCCACACTGAAGGATGAAGTTGAGAAAATCAATGCTGCAGACCGTTTCTTCATGGAAAAAATCCGCGAACGGATGAGCTTCATAAAGAGCGAAATTCAATCGCGTTCAATTTTCCGTCAACGTGCTCTTCCCGGTTATTTACGCCAGAAAATGGCTTTTGCGGTAAGATAATAAGTGTTTATATAAAAACAGAAAACCCCTCTCCTGCATTACCGCAGAAGAGGGGTTTGTTATTTATTAAGTCAATAAAATCTTATACAGATTTCTTGTACTCTGAGCCAGCGCGGAATTTCACAACGCGGGAAGCCTTTATGGTGATTGGCTTGCCGGTCTGAGGATTGCGGCCCTTACGTGCTTTACGCTGGGCAACCGTAAAAGAACCAAAGCCGATCAGCTGAACACCTTTCTTGGTGTTTCTTTTAATGTTAAGAAGTGTTGAATTAACGGCCTTCTCGGCCATGGCCTTGGAAACTTTCAGATCCTTGGCTACTGCATCTACGAGTTCACCTTTGTTCATGCGTCCCTCCCATTTTCGGGTTCATTTTATGGACTCCACCATAGAGTCCCCTCTGTAAATCAATATAGAGGCTATTTCTGGAATAAAGCAAGAAAAATCTCTGGGACCTTATGCAGCGATGGAGAGCGGGCTTGTCGATCAGGAGAAAGATATTTTTGTATATTATTACGGTAAAAACAGGAGGTATTTATGTTCTACTTTGATCCGATGTACTTTTTATTTGCAGCACCGGGACTTCTTCTCGCTCTTTATGCCACATATAAGACCAGAAGCACTTTTTCAAAATATTCAGAAGCCTTTTCCAAGAAGGGTTATACCGGAGCACAGGCAGCAGCACGACTCCTCTCCTCTGCCGGTGTGAGAGATGTGAAAATTGAAGAGACAAGTGGTACCTTATC
>JAEUSG010000622.1 GCA_016788315.1 Fibrobacterota bacterium
CCATAATATACAAACAGGAGAGCTTGTATTAAATCGCCAGTTTAAAGATTTTTCTCAATATTATGGCTTTGACCCTAGATTTTGTCATCCTTATCGTCCTCAAACGAAAGGTAAAATTGAGTCTGGAGTAAAATATATTAAAAGAAACTTTTTACTTGGTAGACGCTTTAGGGATCTCACCCACCTTAACTCTGAGATAGAGAAATGGCTTTTAGAAGTTGCAGATAAACGTCTTCATGGAACGACTCATCAAAGGCCTGCGGATCGCTTTATACAAGAAACCCTTGTTCCTGTGCTTCCTCCTCGCCCCTATGTCTATGTTCCAGCTATTCAGCGGAAAGTGAGTCAAGATTCGATGGTTAGCTTTGAGGCCAATTTTTATTCAGTTCCCTGGATATATGTAGGGAGATGCGTAGATTTGAGAATAGCTCAAGGACAGCTATTAATAAGTAGCGAGGGGAAGGTAATTGCTACACACCTGCTTTTACAAGGAAAGCATCAGCAATCCATCTCTAAGGAACATTATACTGGCCTCCTTCATTTCAAGAGAAAAAAGCAGGAAGAGAAGCCGCCTCAGTATGATCCTTACTGGAAAGAGGAAGATGAGGTCATGATCAGGGATCTAGCAATTTATGAGAAGGCTGCCTTTATGGAACCTCCCTCCTTTCTTGTACATTGAGGTGAGTTATGCTTGAAGAAAAACTCAAACAGCTCAAGCTGTTTTGTGTGGCTAGCCAACTGGATACATGGCTTCAAGAAGCCGCTAGACATGAGTGGCCTTACGATGAATTCTTGCTTAAGCTATGTCATGAAGAACTGGCGAGCAAGCAAGAGAAGCGTTGCGACTTAAGCATCAAGTTAGCCAAGTTTCCTCATATTAAGACCCTTGATAGCTTTGATTTTAAGTACCAAAGTTCACTTAATCAGGATCAATTTAAAGAGCTCTCAAAGTGTCGATGGGTAAGGAATGGAGAAAATTTAATTCTGCTTGGTCCGCCTGGTGTGGGAAAAACGCACTTGGCTGTAGCTTTAGGAATAGAAGCTATTAAGCAAGGCTACCGCACCTTATTTATGAGTACTCAAGGGTTGTTAGCAAGCTTAGCCAAAGCTCACAGCGAGAATAGA